>PIVQ01001810.1 GCA_003354055.1 Desulfobacteraceae bacterium
GGCACAAAGAGGTCCGTAGTTATGGGTCAAGATGAAATGAGTATTGGTTGCGTCAAAGATGTTACTTGGATGCAGGTAGAAGATTTAGAAATAGAGTTGTCAAAACATTAAAAACGATAGGATATGGATTGGGGAATAATATTAATGGGAATAATTATAATAGTTCTAGCAGTATTGGCTGGATGTATAGCTGAAAGCATTCTTGGAGTAGAGAGAAGTAGAAAATTCAAGAATTGGATGATCGGTATAATGATCTTCGCAGTATTAGCTATGCTTGGAGAATGTGGAGGTGGAGAGGTACCAATTAAGCCTGATTATTAGGTAGATTAAATAATTAATAAATGGGAGCCGTGTTAAATAAAACACGGCTTTTTTGTTTTAAGTTTGGTAGTCTAAAATATAGTATGTATATTTACAGTGTCAAATAATTTAAAACAATAAGTATGAAGAAAAAAGGATTTAAAATTTTAGGTATGAGCCTAAACATTTTTGGGTCTCATGAAACCATTACAGTTGACAACCCTACGGAAGAAATGAGGGAAGTAATCGTTAGTGATTTTGAAGCAGGCGTTAAGAAAGATGCCGAACAACACGGTGGTGAATTTCAAGGTATGAGTC
>PIVQ01001811.1 GCA_003354055.1 Desulfobacteraceae bacterium
AAGGTGGAAATCACCTCCCAGAACCATGGGTTTGCCGTGGATCTCAACAGTTTGAACAAAGAAGCTTCCGTCCTCACCCACATCAACTTGAATGAAGATTCCCTTGAAGGCCTGAAAAACGATTCAATCCGGGCCTTTGCCGTTCAATACCACCCTGAAGCATCTCCCGGCCCCCATGATGCGGCCTATCTTTTTAACCAGTTTGCAAAAGTGATGGAAAATGCCAAAGCGTAACGATATAAAAAAAATTCTGATCATTGGTGCAGGTCCCATTATCATCAGCCAGGCCTGTGAGTTTGACTATTCCGGCACCCAGGCCTGTAAGGCCCTGAAAGAAGAAGGATTTGAAGTTATTCTCATCAATTCAAATCCCGCCACCATCATGACGGACCCGGAAACCGCAGACCGGATCTATATTGAGCCGGTCACACCTGAAACCCTGTGCAAGGTGATTGAAGTAGAGCGGCCCGATGCAATACTGCCCACCCTGGGCGGTCAGACCGCCCTGAACACCACAATTGACGCTGAAAAAACCGGGATATTTGAGAAGTATAATATCGAGATCATCGGTGCGTCCATTGATGCCATCAACAAGGCTGAAGACCGGGAGTTGTTC
>PIVQ01000196.1 GCA_003354055.1 Desulfobacteraceae bacterium
TTGGTCTTGTAAGGCCTGGCATCGATGATCATTACATCTTCAGCCATGGGCACGGTGATTTTGGAAATGACAAAGTTGGCATCCACAATATCGTCGAACATCCAGGCTTCTTTGGCCTGGGAAGATGATACCATGAACAGGATAACCAGACCTGTAAGCAGGCTGGTAATGAATGTTTTTTTTGAGTTAAGTTTCATTGTGTCTCCTAAAAATAAAGGTTTATTTGTTTAGGGATAATGTGTCCGCACAGATCCCCGGTATTTTTAATATCTGCCAATATATGAGCAAGGGTTGTGCCAATAGGGAGAAAAGGATGTCGCGGTTCTGCTATTTGACTGATATTAAAGGGTGAAATTCAACAATGGTCGTTTTTTGTTGCCCATTGGATCTCCCATTGGATCTTCGATTTTGTTGCCCTTGTGTTAATTTTGTGTTAAGCGTTGTGTTAACATGGTTAATAAGGAGGAGATAAAATGGATATTGGTGACCAATGGCGGCCCATCATTGATTCTGTACAGGACGGCATCATCATTGTGGATGCGAATGGAAATTTTATCGCTGCCAACAACTCCGCCCAGCTCATGACCGGGTATTCGGAAGCCCAGTTAAAGGGCCAGTCCTGCCGCATTCTAAATTGCACCGGGTGTGAGATACGGGGTAAAGGTCCGGGAAAACAATGGTGCGGTCTGTTTTCTGCCGGAATGGTCAGGGATAAAAAATGTGTGATTACCTCAGCCTCCAACCGTACCATTCCCATTGTAAAATCCGCGACTGTGCTGTTGGGAAAAGACGGTGAGATCATCGGAGCCGTTGAAACTCTTAAAGATATTTCGGAAAACATTAACTATAAAAACGAACTGACCTCAATCCGGCGGATGTATCATATTGACGACGGATTCCACGGGATCGTCGGCCGGACACCGGTGATGATGAATCTCTTTGAGCACATTGAAAGCGTGGCATCTATGGATACGCCTGTGATGATTTTGGGAGAGAGCGGCACCGGAAAAGAGATGGTGGCCAAGGCCCTTCATGAGACCGGGAATCGGGCAGACAAACCCTTCATAAAGGTCAATTGTGCGGCCCTAAGTGAAAGCATCCTGGAAAGCGAGTTGTTCGGTCATGTCAAAGGCGCCTACACAGGGGCGGACACGAACCGGGTCGGGCGGTTTGAGGCTGCCCACAGTGGAACCATCTTTTTGGATGAAATCGGAGATATTCCCCTGTCAGTTCAAGTGAAGCTGCTACGGGTGTTGGAAGAGCGGATGATCCAGCGGGTGGGGGAAAACAAGTCAATCCCAATTGATGTCCGGATTATCACAGCCACCAATAAGGATCTTGACGCTATGATCGCGGATGGGAAGTTCAGAGAGGATCTTTTTTTTCGAATCAATGTCTTTCCCATGATCTGTCCGCCTTTACGGCATCGCAAGGATGATATCACCTTGATTATTCAGCATTTTATCACTATTCATGCGCAAAAAACCGGTAAGAATATTTTGGGGTTCACCCCCGAAGCCATGCGCTTCATGGTTGCCTATCCCTGGCCGGGCAATATCCGTGAGTTGAGAAACACGGTGGAATATGCCTTTGTTTTGGCCAAGGGCAAAGGCATACGGCCGGAGCATCTGCCCGAGAAAATCCATGGGGCTGCCTTATATACACCGGTATCCGAGGACGGGTTACCGGTGCCGCCGGCGTCTGAGTCGTCCCCTGCCGGACCGACCACGGTGACGGTCAGTAAAAATCAACGTCAGGAGCTGATCAGTGCCTTGCACAAGGCTCAGGGAAACCAGACCCGGGCCGCTGACATCCTGGGGGTATCCAGAATCACCGTGTGGAAACGGATGAAGAAGTACAATGTAAAGGTCAAAAGCGTTTAAAGGCTTATACAGGCGGCATCACAGGCAATATCAATGAGTTCCGCTGCCGTGGCCATCCTGCATGATTCTGCCAGATTTTCCTCTTCAATAAACCTGGATTTTGCACAGGGAGTGCAGACAAGAATCGGCACATCATGGGCCTGGAGATGGGCCAGGGAATCATCGGCGGAATCTCCGGTGGCTGCCTTAAGGTTTTCCGCTGCACCCTGGCGGGCCAGGTAAACGCCGTCATCCAAAAGAAAAACGGTCACATTCTTGCCTTTTTTCTGGGCGACCGCTGCCAGAAAAAGTCCCCGGGTTGCCCGGTTGGGATTGTCGGTTCCGCAGGAGATGGTGATGAGTACATTGTCAGTCATGGTTGCTCCTTGATTTTCGGTTGGCTGTGTAAAACAGCAGTTAGAGAGAATGCTTCTTCTATTCATAGGACATGTTTAAACGATTTGTAAAGCCACACTGTGGCAGTCTCTTTTTTCTGTGCCGGTTTTATGATACCGTGGGCCTTTGTCGAAACCTCCGGTGGGAAAGCTTAGGTTAACAATTACTTAACAGTCTTCCCGGCTGGAAAACTTTAGAGGTGTAAACCCCGAAATTAAAAATAAGATTTAACCACTGAATTGCCAAAGGATTTGACCTGTGACGCTTCCATTGGCGTTAGACAATTTAGATTCTGGCATTATCTTTGCTATATCTGCATGACGGAGAGAATGCGCGGCCCTTTTTTATATTAAAAGGATACTGCAGGCATTTCTCCACAAGTGAATAAAGGACTTGGAATGAAAAAAGAGAACGTACTGGTTTTAGCGCTTATAATAATTGCCTTGGGCGGTAGCTATGTGTTTAATGCCATGAATAACGGCAGGCCGTCCGGAAGCTCTGTGCAAATACCCTCTGCCTCAGCAGAGGTCCGGCAGAAGAACCCGGTAGCATCCTTAGGCGAAGTGGAAACTCCCGGGATATCCTCAGGTATTGAATGGAAAGACTATACCCCGGGTATGGCCCTGGCCAGAAAGGAAAATAAGAGTATCTTTCTCTACTTTCATGCACCTTGGTGTTCCTATTGCACGAAGCTGAAAAAAACCACATTCAAGGACGAACAGGTGCTTGCCTATTTAGAGGAGAATTTTATCAGCATCCAGGTGAACACGGATGAGAATAAGCCCCTTGCAGACAAGTGGCGGGTCAAGGGCCTACCCACCTTGTGGTTCCTTGAATCAACCGGGGATAAAATTAACAGTATGCCCGGGTATATTGAGGCCGGCCGACTGCTTCAGATCCTTAAATATATTCACACCCAAAGCTATACCACCATGGAGTTCCACGAATTTGTAAAACAAGGATAATCCGGTTCCTGGTTTCCCAAAGGGATCCGGATGAAAGGCAGAAAAAATATGACCCGAAAATTGTCAAGACGCGCCTTTTTAAAAGGATCCCTCACTGCAGCAGGCAGTGTTGCTGCAAGTGCCCCATTGGCCTTGGCCACCAATGCAGTTACCAAGGAGTCAACAGAACCTCTTGTGACCGTCATTGATATTGGCAAGTGTATTGGGTGTCAAGAGTGCGTCTATGCATGCCGAGAGTCCAATGCAGAAAAATTCCCCCGGCCCCGGAAGCCTTTTCCCAAGATGGTTCCCGATCGGGTTCCGGTTCAGGACTGGTCTGAAAAACAAGATGTTACAGATCGGCTCACCCCCTATAACTGGTTGTATATCCAGAAGGCCACTGCCGTCATTGACGGTGAGGAAACAGAAGTGACCATTCCGAGAAGATGTATGCATTGCGACAATCCTCCCTGTGTAAAACTCTGCCCCTGGGGGGCTGCCAAACAGGAGGCCAATGGATTATCTCGGATTGATTCCGATATCTGTCTGGGCGGATCCAAATGTAAAAAGGTTTGCCCCTGGGATGTTCCCCAGCGCCAGACCGGTGTGGGCCTTTACCTGGACATACTGCCCAGCCTGGCCGGAAACGGGGTGATGTACAAATGCGACCGGTGTTTTCAAAGAATCGAAAAAGGGCAATCCCCTGCCTGTATTGAGGCCTGTCCTGAAGATGCCCAGATCATGGGGCCTAGGTCCGAGATGGTAAAACAGGCCAGGGCAATGGCCAAGGAGACAAACGGTTATCTTTACGGGCTGGATGAAAATGGAGGCACCAATACCATCTATGTATCGCAGGTTCCCTTTGACCAATTGTCCATGAAGACAGGTAAAGGTCAGCCCCACATGGATCCGGTTAAAGACCGGATGGCCCAGGGAAGCAACCTGGCCCGTGCCATGGTCATTGCGCCCCTGGCAGGAGCCGCCGCGGCATTTGGTAAATTTTACAAAGGGGTAAAGGAGGATAGCTGATGAAGACTAAAATCAAAGGGAAACTTTACGGAATCACCCTCTTTCTCATTACCCTGTCAGGGTTTGCCCAGATGCCTATTTTCAAACGGTATTATATTGCCGATATTCCGGGGTTGGGCTGGCTGGCCGAGTTCTATGTTACGCATAGTATCCACTATATGATGGCATCTGTGCTTCTGGCCCTGGGCGGATATGCGGTGGTTGACTTTTTTTTCAACAACAGGGGACTTTCTGCACTGACGGTGTCGGGCAAGGTCAAAGCCTTGCTTTTGACGGGGCTAATTGTTTCCGGGGGATTGATGGTGGTGAGAAATTTGCCGGGGATTTATTTTTCCCATGTGTCCATTTATCTGATGAATCTTCTTCACTTAGGGTTTTGTATGGCTCTGATAGCAGTTTCCGGTTTTACCCTGGTGGCCCGGAAATCCTGGATTAGATAGAGATAGACTGCAACCTCCGTTAAGCTAAATCAGCAAAGGACCGGCTTTTTCGATAGTTTATCTGAGGAAGCCGGTCTTTTTAAGTTTGTCCATGATCACTTCCTTGTTAAAAGGTTTGATCACATACCCGTCGCATTTGCCCACGCAGGCTTTAACTGTTTCAATATCCGAATGGGAGGTTACCATGAGGATGGTGGCCCGTTCTTCATCATCCAGCCCCCTTTCTTCCTCAAGTTTACGGATTTGGGTCAGGACCTCAGTGCCGCTGATATCGGGCATGGAGATATCCAGAGTGATTAAATCATAAAGCTTCCACTCTTCTAAGGCGGTTCTTACGGCACTTATGGCAGCGCTTCCGTTTTGAACCCCTTCACAGATGCCCAGGTCACTGACACTTTTCATCATTTTTTTTCGGCTGACAACTTCGTCATCCACAACAAGGATACGCATGTGATGATATTCCTTCGAGTATAGCTTTGCTAATGAAATTTTCAATTTGGTTGTTTGAAAGTATAGCCAGTTTTTTGTACTTTGGGAATAATTTTTCTTTTTTTTTAGTTAAAATATTAGGGTACATCCATAGCACACAGATGAGAATATCAGTTATAGCAACGGTCTCTTAGCTTTTTATTTTATTTCATAAAGGGTATATTTTATTTTTTAAATGTGAAAACAATTATTAGAGGTAGCCTTATGTCAGTCCATGCAGGGGGTAAACTTAGGTGAGCAAATATAATTTACCAATTGTTTTGATCACGGATTTCGGGCACACGGACCCCTTTGTGGGAATTATGAAAGGGGTGATCCACGGGATTGCCCCCCATGCCGGAATCATTGACCTGTCCCACGGGATTCGGCCCCAGGATGTCTTTCACGGGGCCTTTGTATTGTACCGGTCCTACGCCTATTTTCCCAAGGGCAGTATTTTCTGTGCCGTGGTGGACCCGGGGGTGGGAACGGACCGGCGACCGGTGGCTGTTAAAACCCGTGACTATGTTTTTGTAGGGCCGGATAACGGACTTATCTGGGCGGCAGCCAATGCAAACGGCATTGAAGCCGCTGTCTGCCTGGAAAATCCGGAATATTTCTTAGATGAGATATCTCACACCTTTCATGGAAGGGACATCTTTGCCCCGGTAGCGGCTCATCTTTCCCTTAAAACGTCTTTGGCTGAGATGGGCCGGACTATTCTTGATTTGACCGAATTTAAGTTTCCCGAGCCTGAGCCCCGGGGGGAAACACTGATAGTCACTGTATTGGATCAGGATATTTACGGCAACCTGACACTCAACATTTGCCTACGGGATTTTTTGAGTTTTACCGGGCAGGGGTTTTCCCTTGAATTGAACGATGTAAGGATTACCCGGTTCCATACGACTTACGGACAGGCTGAGGAAAATGTTCCTTTTGTTGTCGCAGGATCTCACGGTCTCATGGAGATCGCTGTGAAGAACAACAGTGCCGCAGAAAAAACCTGTGCCTCTGTTCTGGACCGGTTTACACTTATACCGGGAAGATCAGAACTTACTTGATTACCTGTTCTGATTATGGTAGCGCAATGGAGCGAATGATTTAAATATCAACTGACACCAGAGCACTTATTCTTTTTAAAGGAGAACACAATGATACGGGTCGGTATAATCGGCGGATCCGGTTTGGATGATCCTGATATCCTTAAGGATGTCAGGGTAATTGAAGCAGATACACCATATGGCAAGCCCTCGTCCAGGATTAAATCGGGAAAAATAGGTGATACAGACGTCTTGATTATGGCCAGGCACGGCCGGAAGCATCAATTCAGTCCCACTCAGGTAAACAACAGGGCCAATATCTATGCCCTTAAAATTGCCGGAGCTACTCATATCCTGGCAACAACCGCCTGCGGCAGTCTCAGGCATGATATCGACCGGGGTCATTTTGTGATACTGGACCAGTTTATTGATTTTACAAGGTTCCGTAAAACCACCTTTGCCGATTCCTTTGAGAGCGGTGCCGTACACACGGCCATGGCACATCCCTTTGACCAAAATCTGCGGAGTAATCTTTATGAGTCGGCAAAGGGACTGGATTTGAACGTTCATAAGTCCGGTTGCGTGGTGACCATTGAAGGTCCCAGGTTTTCAACCGTGGCGGAATCGAAAATGTTTCGTCTCTGGGGTGCGGATGTGATCAATATGTCCATAGCACCAGAGGCAATGCTGGCCAATGAGGCCGGTATCCCATATGCTGCCGTGGCCATGTCCACGGATTATGACTGCTGGAAAGAGGATGAAGCCCCGGTGACCTGGGATGAAATCCTGGCTGTATTTAATAAAAACGCAGACAATGTCAAGAATCTGCTTGTCAGAACCATTGAGCATTTAGCTCTTTAGGTACCTTTAATTTTTTTTTATATAAACAGGAGTGCAACAACAATTTATGGAGTTAAAAGAAACCATCAGAAGCATCCCCGGCTGGCCTATTGAAGGCGTTATTTTTAGAGATTTGACCACCTTGATGCAGGATCCCGATGCATTCAGGGAATCCTGTGACATCCTCATTGACAGATATAAGGACAAGGAGCTGGATAAGATTGTTGGTATTGATGCCAGGGGATTCGTTTTTGGTGCGGTTCTGGCCTATCAACTGGGGATCGGATTTGTTCCGGTACGGAAAAAAGGAAAGTTGCCCCATACCACCATCCAGGAAAGCTACAGCCTGGAATATGGTGAGGATACCCTTGAAATTCATGAAGATGCCATAGAAAAGGGTGAAAAAGTGGTGATTGTGGATGATTTAATTGCTACAGGCGGCACTGTCGGTGCCACTGTCAAACTGGTGAACAAGCTTGGGGTTGACCTGATTGAATGTGCCTTTATTGTGGAGTTGCCTGACCTAAACGGCCGGGCGCAAATTCCGGGATGTAATGTTTTTTCCATTACGGAGTTTGACGGCGACTAAGGAGAATTTACGCTGCGCCGGGTAGCCAGCTCTACAAATGACACCCGCTGGCCCCCGGCTTGCCTCATCTCATCGGAGAAATTATGAAATCAAATATCTGTAAAAACGGCCGGAAAACGGCTGTTTCAATTATAATTATTTGCCTGCTGATAATAACCGGATGTATTGGGGGGGGCTGGGGCCGTCTTAAACACAATCAGGACCTGATGGTTAATTATAAGGACAAAAAACTTTCTGAAACCCTGAACTATTATTATTGCGGCAGGTCCTCAATCCCCTATGCCGTCATCGGCATTGACAAGGCTTATACCTTTGAGGGCGGGACCTGGTTCAAAATCGAATCCCCAGAAGACCTTTACTATAAAATCGGAAATCTCAGTGATCTTGAACCCAACCTTACCATAATGTCCGGTAAAGATATTTTAGGGCCCGACGGCCGGGTGATAGGTCTTTGGTTTTCTTGCTACAACAGCACAGGGGTTAGGGTGGATGAGGAAAATGGTATTGTAGAGGTGTTCAATCCCTACAAACCTAGTTCCAAATTTTATTATTAGCCTATACCGGTTTAACCCCTTCGATCATTGCAAAGATTTTCAGGGCTTTTTCAAGAAATCTGGTGCCGCCCAGAAGCGTGATGGTCCGCTGGCCGTTTCGGTCTTTGTTCCGGTCCTGTGCAAGTTCTATCAGGTTTAAGTCTTCCATGGTTGTAAGGTCCTTGACGATCTCTTCTTCAGATTTTGCCAGGGCCTTGGCCAGGGCGGCAAGGGTGTCGTCATAGTACAGATCTGTTTTTCCGTGGCATCTGAGAAGATCAAGGATCCAGGCGATCCGTTCAAGGGTGGCAGGTCTTCCGCATTCCTGGGTGGAAAATTCATTAAGGCGGTGGGCAATGGCCACCAGGCAGGCGGATATCACCTTAGGGCTTTTGTTCAGGTATTGCTCAAACACCTCTTTGGGTATACGGATGATCTGTGAATCCTCCAGAGCGGTGGCTGTAGCTGAGCGGGTATGGTTGCCCGTAAGCAGAGCAACTTCGCCAAATACCGCCTGTTCTCCCAGTACGGTCAATACGGATTTCTTACCGTCTTTGCGAATGGAAATTTCTACCTGCCCGGATTTGACCACATAGGCGGCATACCCCTTGGCACCTGTGGAAAAAATAGTTTCGTCCTTTTTGTACTGCTGGATCTGAAATCCGTCCGGTTTGGATGCGGGTTTGGGGTCGGGTTTATTTTTAATATATTCGGCAAAGGGTGTGAATTGGGTGTTCATGTTCTGCCTCGCTTAGGTTTTATCTCATCAGGATGAATCGCAAGATTTTATTAACTCACTTGATTCTTATATTCAGGAAAAAAAGAGAATTGCAAGGAAAAAAAGTATGGGTAAGGCGTGGTGTCAAAATTAAATCTTCCGGTACAAAAAATAACCATCCCAAGTGAATGGCCGTGAATGGGAATGCCACGCCAACTATCTGGGTGATTTTAATTTGAGACCGGGCCTAACAGGACAAGGCGTTTGAACAAATCTTTTCTTTTATTTTACTTGCCGTCTAAAAAAGGATAAAAGTATGGGTATTTTCTGTGAATTACACAGATTTTTTTAACCCCCCAAAGGGAGACACATATGAACGACAACGGCGGTTCGCCCAGCAGTATTGATTTTATGGTTGATAAAGAGAAACTTTATCGTGAAGAAACCATCACGGATCTGAAAATTGCCACAATCCGGCAGCTTATTCCCATCAAACCCGATGGGTCCGATGATACTGGCAGAGAATCTATTTTTATCGGAAGCACACAGTTGGGCACCCCCCAGGGACCTATCCCCATGCAGGCCAAATTAGAGGCAACCACATTTGAACAGGCCATGGAGGCCTTTCCCAAAGCCATGGAAGAAGAAACGAAAAAGGTAATTGAAAACCTGAAACGGATGCATGAACAGCAGAAACAAACTGAGGATTCCAGAATCATCATGCCGGGCATGCAATAAACCGTGTCAGTATAGGACGTATTCATAAAAAAAAACATGGCATCCGCCTGGACGAGGGCGGGATGCCATGTTTTTTTTCGTATACAGAAAATATAATTTAGTGGTACTACCTGAACCGGCCGGAAAACAGGTTCAGCCACTAATTCGATTAATAGACTTAAAATGTATCACCAGC
The DNA here is from genome assembly GCA_003354055.1 of Desulfobacteraceae bacterium. The sequence continues at coordinate 9,776 of PIVQ01000196.1, forward strand.
GGATTCGGATGAGAATTCAAGTCCGTACGAGATTGAACCATCAGGTTGCTTTTCTGCCCATACAAGTTTTGCGACACGAATTTCGGCATCATCATTTTTACCTATTTTCATATGAATTGTAATTGGATCTTTTGTTTCAATACGAATACCTGTACGTGACTGATCCAATGCTTGGGCATTTATAATATCTGCATTTACATAAAATTGCGTTTCCTCTTTACAGATCTCTCGATAACTCTTACGACAGTTTTTATTTGAATCCGAATTCATAATATGACTCTCCTATGAATCTTAAATTATATGGAAAACAGAGATCAAAAGGATAAAAATTTCAGTGAGTTATTTGCAGACTCCATAAAAATAAGTGTACAGAATATAGTGGCGCAAGACAAATAAATTATTTTAAAATCTACCCAACCTCAGGAATTATGCTATTCTCTACGCATATGCTATATTAATTCTTTACAGCCTCAATTCCCCTTGATACAGGTTTATTCATCGGTTGTTTACGAAAATTGGCGTTAACGTTCATCAGCAAATATTCATAAATTAGTCATTGAAGGCTATTATAACCTTTCAGATGCGTAATAAGATTGTATAGTCCAGAATTATCATTTGAGTTTTTATCAAATTGGGAGTTGATATGAATAAAGTCGATAATATTACAGCTGGGAGCAATATCTTTATTGTAGATGATGATGCTACGAATTTAAACT
>PIVQ01000945.1 GCA_003354055.1 Desulfobacteraceae bacterium
TCCAGCTTGAGCATATTCAAACTATTACTGTCTATCGGGGCCAGTGCCTTGAATAATGAGCCGGGGGTATGAGCGGTTGCAAACATAATGGATGTTTTGTCATTGCCGGTTTTTTCCGGACTTTCTTTTCCGATGACCAGAAACCGGGTTATGTTGCCGCTTAAATCTTCGATTTTTGATTCAACCGGAAGAAGCTCATAAATATGCGCAGCCTTCTGGCTGGCTATGGCAGCAACGCTTTCATCCTTTGATGCCATCTGTGCGGCCTTGGATGTGGATGTGGTTTCCATGACATCCACATGGGGAAATTTTTTCTTCAGCCAGCCCTTGCACTGGGCAATGGCCTGGGGATGTGAATAAATGGTTTTCACATCGGAGGGTTCTCCGGTAATGGATAATAGCGCATGGGATACCGGCTCATAATGTTCGGCACATATTTTCAGGTTAAAGTCGCTGAACAGATCCAGGGTATGGTTGACAGCCCCTTCAATGGAGTTTTCGACCGGTACCACACCGAAGTGGCTCTGGGCCCGCTCCACATCCCTGAAAATATCGAATAAGTTGGGCTGCTCCACAAACAGACCCGAATGTCTAAAGTGGTTCAGGGCGGCAATATGGGTATAGCTTGCCTTTGGACCCAGAAAGGCAATGGTCTTGGGTTTCTGAATTTCCCGGGTGGCTGTGATAATCACATTGAAAATGTATTGAATCAATTCCTTATCTGCCGGTCCCTGATTTATTTTGGACAGGTTTTCAATCACCATCCGTTCGCGGGTCCTGTCAAGAACCTGGCTACCCTTTTGCTTTTTTACAGCCCCGACTTGTTCACCAATGTGAAGACGCCGGTTGATCAACTCCAGAATTCTGGAATCAATCCTGTCAATTTCTTCTCTTAATGGGGCCAATGGGTTTTTCTGATCGTTTCGACCGTTGTCATCCATGGATACGCCTCGTTTTTATCTATAGTCCCAAAACTAAAAAAACCGCCTCAGGCGTTGCCTGCTGCGGTTGATTTTGCTCTTTTAGGACGGGTTAGAAAGTCAAATTCACCACAGGCAGGCAGAACCCCTGAAAAAGGGTCTAAAAAAATAAAAGTATCTGTCCGGGGTAAAGTTCATTGATCATCCTGATGTTTTGAATATTATAAAAACCCTTGAAACTTATACGGCTGATTTCAATATGTCAAGGGGAATGGCTTATTTAATTTGAATTTTCTTAAATATCCAATACCAAGCATCAGGATTTAATCTAATCGTCAGCTTTTACAATAAAGGATTGAATTCGGTTACCATCCATATCCTTGACCGTGATAACCCAATGGTTGATACGGATGGATTCTCCGGGTTTGGGTATCCTTTCAATCTGTTCGAGAAAGAACCCTGAAAAGGTGTCGTAGTTTGATGATTCAGGAATGGCGATTCCCTCAAGTTCCTTGTTTAGATCATCCACGTCTACCTTGCCTGCCACGAGCCATTTTTTCCCTTTAAGTCTGACGATGTCAGGGGAATTGTGGTCAGTTTCATCTACAATTTCACCGAAAATTTCCTCAACCACATCCTCAAGGGTTACAATACCGGACACACCTCCGTGTTCGTCCACCACAACGGCCATATGACTTTTCTTTGTTTTAAACTCCTGAAGCAGGGAGTCAAGTTTCTTGGATTCAGGAATGAAATAGGGTTTTTTCATGATGGTCTTAAAATCGAGCGAGGCAATATCCTCTCCTTGAGCCACCTGCTGTTGAAATTTGGCAAAAAGATTTTTTACATGGAGAATACCGATAATATTGTCGATGCTGTCTTCAATCACCGGGATTCGTGAAAAACCGGTTTTAAGAATGTCCTGGATGTCCAGTCCTTCAGATGCATCAACAACAAACATGTCTGCCCTGGGGGTCATTATTTCAGAACAGGAGGTATCGTCAAATTCGAAAATATTGGTGATGTACTCCCTCTCCTCTTCCTTTATCTCTCCCTCCCCTTCAACCACTTCAACCATGGTCATGAGTTCGTCTTCTGTCACGGTTTCCTGAGCGTTGTCAATTGTACCGTGGAGTTTGGGGATAAAGTTAAGGATAAAGATAAGCGGCCAGAAGATCCTGGAAAGCCAGTACAGAGGGAAAATCACCCATCTGGAGACCAGAACGTTGTTGTGGTTGGCAAATGATTTTGGAAAGATCTCACCAAATATTAAAATCAGCAGGGTCATTACGCCTGTGGTAATACCCACGGCATTGGATTTAAAATGAGAAATAGCCAGTGAGGTGGCCAAAGCGGAAGCTCCGATATTCACCAGGTTGTTCCCGATTAGAATCGTTGTGAGTAAAGAGTGGGAATCCTCTTTCATCTGCAAGATCAACTTGCCTGTTCTGGAACCGTCTTTTGCAATATGGAGTGCCTTAACCTTTGAAATAGAAAAAAGTGCGGTTTCCGAAGATGAAAAAAAGCCGGATAAAAAGAGACAGATAATTAGCAGGGTTGGTTCAAATGTCATGAAAAAGAAAATCCTTCAAGTATTAGCAATTAGAGTAGATTCACTCTA
>PIVQ01000946.1 GCA_003354055.1 Desulfobacteraceae bacterium
GATACAATTGCAGAGTTCAATTTCACTGATCCGGTTCAAACAGTTTTTATGAACACTGATGTGCTTGTACCCGGTGAGGGGGATATCGTTTTAAGCCGTAAAGGCCAAACCCTGGACCGGGAGGTCTTCAAAAAAATGCGGGAAGAGTTCTACGTATTAAGGGGGTGGAATCCCGAAACCGGCACGCCAACGGTAGAAACGCTTCATGACCTGGGGCTTTCGGAGCTTGGCTAAGGTTTAGCAACATAAATTAAAAAAAGAGAACACACCGGAATACACTAAAAACGAATAGGTGAGTTTTATGAAAGTTCTCCTGGTATCGGCCAATACGGAAGTGATCAACATGCCGGTTTTGCCTTTGGGAATGGCCTTTGTGGCCAGAGCAGCCGAAGATGCCGGTCATGAGGTGTCACAAATTAACCTGACGGCAGAACCGGATGTGCTGAAAACATTAGCAGAGCGTATTCAAAAGGGTGAACCGAATATCATCGGGGTATCCGTCAGAATCATTGATGATCAGGTTTCGACTGAGCCCCGGTTTCTTCTCGACCCTGTGAAGGAGATCGTCTCTGTATGCAAACAGAACTCTGAGGCCAGGATCGTTCTCGGAGGGGCAGGATACAGTATTTTTCCGCAGCATGCATTAGCGTATCTTACTGCCGACATGGGGATTCAGGGGGAGGGCGAACAATCCTTTGTCACTCTTCTGGACAGGTTGGAAAACAATGAAGATTTATCCGATATTCCCGGCCTGTACCATGCCGAGCAAGGCATAGCCAATCCGCCTTTAATTTGCAGGAAAATTGATCAAAATGCTTTTCCTCAACCCGGCAGGCACATTTTTACCCTGGATAATATCGGGGATGAGATCATCTGGCTGCCGTTTCAAACCCGCAGGGGGTGCCCTTTAGCCTGCAGTTATTGTTCAACGCCTTTGATCGAAGGAAAAATCACCCGCAAACGGTCCCCGGATAGAATCATCGAGGCATTGACTGCCTATGTGACTGCCGGATTTGATCATTTCTTTTTTGTGGACAACACCTTCAACATGCCGTCCGGTTATGCAAAAAATCTTTGCGACCAAATAATCAAATCCGGTTTGAATATTACCTGGAGAGGTATTTTATATCCCTGGAAAGTGGAAGAAGAACTCCTGACCAAGATGGCGGAATCCGGTTGTGCCGAGGTTAGCCTTGGATTGGAAAGCGGCTCGGATACCATACTGAAAAAGATGAATAAGCAGTATTGCAAAGCCGATGTCCACCGTGTCTCAGAGCTGTTAAAAAAATGTAATATCCATCGGATGGGGTTCCTTCTTTTGGGCGGTCCGGGTGAAACCAGGCAGACTGTGCTGGAAAGTCTTAAATTTGTGGATTCTCTTGAATTGGAAATGGTTAAAGTGACCGTCGGCCTTCGAATCTATCCGGGGACAAAATTGGCTTCCCATGCAAGACGGACTGGGAAAATTTCGTCTGATGACACCCTTCTGTTTCCCAGGTTCTATATTGAAAATGGAATGGAGACATGGATAAGAGAAATAGTTGACGCCTGGATGAAAGACCGGCCCAACTGGATTCAGTAAATAGTATGCCGAATCTATGGGTGAATGAAAATTTGATAAAAAATTCCTTGTGTGCATGCCGGAATGCATAAACTTAAGATTTAACAATTTCTCTGCCAGGTGCACTAAATCGCTTTCAATTTTGAAATTACTCCTGTAAATTTCATCGTTGGTTTTTAAATTTAATATTAGGTTGCTTGTATGATCGACTCATCTGTTTTGACCATTTTTATACCCACCTTCTTTTTTGTCTCTGTGACGCCGGGAATGTGCATGACGCTTGCACTGACAATGGGGATGACAATCGGTGTCAGAAAAACGTTTTATATGATGTGGGGAGAACTTGTCGGAGTGGCACTGGTTGCAGTGGCTTCGGTTTCCGGGGTTGCGGCATTGATGTTGAATTATCCGATGCTGTTCACGGTCTTGAAATATGCCGGGGGAATGTATCTTTTTTACCTTGGGTTTCAAATGCTCCGGGCGAGAAATAAGGTGCCTGAAAGGCTGGACCAAAAGGAGCTTTTAAATGTCAGCAGGCAGGCTCTTATAATCCAGGGTTTTGTCACAGCTATTGCAAATCCAAAGGGGTGGGCATTTATGATATCTCTTTTGCCCCCCTTTATTAATTCTGATAAATCTTTAATTCCCCAGCTTACTATCCTGGTAGGGATCATTTTGACAACGGAATTCACCTGTCTTGTTCTCTATTCAAACGGAGGCAGAACGCTCAACCGATTTCTTGGGAAGAAGGGAAATGTTTCTCTGCTGAACAGCATTTCAGGGGTGTTGATGATGGGTGTTGGCGTATGGTTGGCCTTTGGATAACGGTTAAAACAGACTCAGCTGTTTTCCGCCCATGATGTCGGAGACGCTCAGGTCAAAGAACAGGAGGACGGCGTCTGCGATGGGTTTGAGCTGTTTTTCGATATAGTGGTTGTAATCCAGATCGTCATGGGGCAGTTCTGTTGGAACAGGCCC
>PIVQ01000197.1 GCA_003354055.1 Desulfobacteraceae bacterium
AGAGAAATCACGTCACTGAGATCAAGGGATACTGTTTCCCCTGCGGCTTCAGCTTCGCCGGGAACGATCGTCAAATCAATATCGGCTGTAATTTCAAGAGAGAGAGTTTCACCGGCTGCCAGTGCTTCGCCCGGCACGATATCGAGATCAATAGCGGCAGTGACATCGAGCAGAGCAACCTCACCGGCAGCGATTGCTTCACCCGGTATGATATCCAGATCAACAAGACCAGAAATATCGAGCGTTATAACCTCACCGGCTGCGATAGATTCACCGTCAACCACAGTCAGGAATATATTGGCGGTCGTGGCAAGGGCGATCACTTCACCGGCTGCAATAGCCAGACCGGCAATGACATCGAGATCGAAATTACCCGATACGTCAGCCGTGATAGTTTCACCCGCAGCAATCGCTTCACCGGCAACAACATCTAGCGCCACATTATCAATGAGATCCAGCGTAATAATTTCGCCGGCCGCAATGGCAGTACCGGGAACAATGGCAAGATCGATCACATCACTTGTTGAAATCCCTATAATCTCGCCAGAAGCCTCTGCAAAGCCTGAAATGATGTCTATCACCAAGTTTTGCTGTATATCCAGCGTGACGAGCTCTCCTGAAGCCTCAGCCGTACCAGTGATGATATCGAGAACCAAATTTGCGGTCAGGTCTAGCGTAGCGACTTCACCAGCCGCAATCGCTTCTCCTGAGACAATATCAAGATCCACATTTTCAATGATCACCAATTCAGGCGCCGGGGACTGGATCACAAACGAATGGATCGTGAAAGTGTCGCCTCCGGTCGCTGTGCCGCGAAGCACTGTATTGAACCAAGCGGTTTCGTCGGTTGCAATAAAGGTCAAGCTGACCGTACCGCGCGTACCAGCGACAACCCGTTCAGCCGATGGTATCGCGTCGATATTGCCGGACCCTCTGATCAGTCCGATCCTGAAATCCAACACCAAAGAGGCAGCGTCGTTTTCAAGATCAACAATCGCGGTGTATTCCTGACCAATAACCAGATCGGTCCTGATATAGGCGCAATCTTCAAAACTTCCCGCAATAGACGGGGTGAATATCAGGGCTTTGTCTGCTGAACTATACGCCGTGGTTCCGTCTACCTCATCCCAGACAGGAAAGGTTATTGCCTCGCCATAGAAGGAATCAGCGACCAGAACGCCGGGCCGCGCAATGGATGAGAAAGCATAAACAACGTTCGAAACTGTGCCTGTGAATGCCGCATCAAAAGGATGATCAGCAATCGGGCCAACAAAATTACGATGACCTCCAACCTGATAGGTCGTTCCCTCGATGACTTCTTGAAAATCCTCATCAAGTCCGGTCAGGGTTGCTACTTCAATATTAGTCCATGTTGAAGATCCCGCGACGCCGCCACTTTCCAGCACGTCAATGGTATTTGATAGGGCCGCTCCTCCGACAAGTTCCACATTCTCAAAAGGAAGAAGTTGATCACTCAAATATTGGTAAGAAGACCAGCCAAGTCTTGCTGTGGATAGCGCATAGGTGACGGTGACGGTTTCGCTTGTCAGCAAGGCACTTGAATCGATAACCCAATGTTCCGCGGTACTCAATGCGCCGGTCGTTCCATTGACGAATGTTGCAGGAGCCGCGCCGCTGCCGACTGTCACAGACGAAATTGTGGTATCCGTTCCCCTCGATACTAATGAAAGAAGGGTTTTTTCTTCGCCCATGGGAACGGCAGGGAGGACATAAACTGAAGCGTTAGAAGTATCGATACCGCTTGCCAGAAACTGAACATCGGCAGTCTTCAGGAGCGGGGCTTGGCCGGGAAAGTATTTAGGGTGTCCGTCTGTTTGTTCAAGATATCCGCCCCACGCCAAGCCATCGCCAACCGAAGCTATATCAAACGGTCCATCCGACGCGATATTAATGCCATAATTTGCGGCCGTATTTCCTGTTCCGTTATTGTTAACGCTGACGCTGCATAGATACCACCCGTTTGGATAGGCCGTGATAAAAGTGTCAGTTATTCCAAAGGTCCCGTTTACGGTGCCGGTTGCAAGGTCATAAGCTGCGATGGATCTGACTTCGGTTCCGCCTGATATCTTTAATTCAAGATTGATCTTATCGCTCGTTCCTGCCTTTACGAAAAGCGAGAAAACATAACGCAAACTGTCATCGGGAAGCGTCGTGTTTATTCTCACCCGATAATCAGCAACCGCGCTCGTATCATCGATAAGGGCTGCCGTTGTTTGTCCGTCTGGTGCAACCCCTGAATTAGCGGTTCTAGTTCCGGTATTGATGGTCGCCCATGGCGCATTCGCCAGATCATAAGGAGACTGGCAAAGATTTATTCCGGGGGCAACTTTGTATCTCTGAGGAGGGAAAGCACCGTCTGTTTGACTGATGGAGGCTCCCCACCAATAGCTTGAACCGGTACTTGCAAAATCAAATAAAGAACTGCATGCCGCATTGATTTCAAGACGGGCAGACGTGTTTCCAGATCCGTTATTATTGGTCGTTACGATAATTCTGAACCAATCATCCGGATAGGCTATTATATTGGTCTCACTACCACCGCTTGTATCACTAACCGTTTGCGTTGCCAGATCATAAGAAACGATATTATCAACCGCTGATCCACCAGATAATTGAAGCCGCACCGTAACATCGCTTGAAGTTCCAGCCTTGACGAATGCATCCGCCATATATTGTTCATTATCGTCAACAATGGTTACCGTTTCCCGGCGCCCATAAACCCCGGCAACGTCTTGGTCATTTAGCTCATCTGCAAGGTCTATTCCATCCGGGGATAACGTTGCGTTTGCCGTGAAGGTTCCGGTCGTGCTATCCGTATCAACCCATGTTGTCGTAGCAATATCAAAGTTATCAGGATAGTAGATCATATTGATAGCTGACGAGGCTATCGGGCCGCGAAAGTTATTTTGTCCTATTGTTCTTGCATTGCCGAAAATGGTTGTTGTTGGCGTTCTGGTGAAGTCAGTTTCGCCAGCACTCAAAGCGAAGGCCGGTGAATTGACTGGCGGCTGACAATCGAGAAGCTCTATTCGTGAAAAATCATTCACCAGATTTGTAGCGTTGGTGATCGTTCCGGTCTGACCTGTGAACACTATTGACGCCGTACCGTCTGAAGAAATGTTACCGTCATTTTCGGGTAGAGCGGTTATGCTACCTGTGAAATCCGAGTCGTTTCCTATCGAAATATTATTCATCATTCTCACTGAAGGGTGAGTGATATTAAACCCAGACTGACCGGATGGAGGCGTTCCGAGATAAACCGCTAAATTGTTGGCAAAATTTGAATCGAAATTAACTCCGAACATGGTTCCGCCAGTCGCGGTCTGTTCTGATATTCCGATGTTATTATATGCTTTTCCGTTCTGGACAGTGATAAGCTGACGAGTAGCGTTACTATTGGCGCTCTGGTGAAGTAGGTTCCCTTGAATGATCGTATTAGCGTGATTTGATTGGATCCCGAAGGCGTTTCCATCGACCGTTTTGAATTGAAGATTGTAAACTTCGCAATAGTCGGCATTGGTGCTGAAGAAAACGCCGTGGACATTCCAATCAATCGATATGGCGACGCCGTAATCAGGATTATATTTAACCTTGTTGGCAGATCTTAGAAGAATACCTTCCTGCCAGCTTTCGCCGACCGCTGGTTGAAGGATAACCCTATGCGTTGCGTCACAAGATTCAGCAAATGTGAGGGGGGAAGTTCCGAAACCATGGGAATAAGCGCCGCGATGATCCCGCCAGATAAAGACCGACCAGTTTTCATCGTCAGTAACAAGCTGATCGGATATTGTGACACCGACAGCCGCGGTTAATTCAGGCCATGACGCAAAATCCTGAAATGCCCGGTATCTCCATGAAGCGGTGCCATCGACTACAATTTCGTCAATGGTGGTAAAAACTGGCTCGGTGACATCGGTAGTACCGGCGACGGTGCAATCTATGAGGTTTCCGGCTGTGGTAAGTCTTCTATCCCCAACATTTACAACGGTCGATCCGGCCCACGCATCGGCGTCGCAAATGTTATACTCAATTTCAGTCGCCATTTTCCGCCCTTTTTATCTATTCCGCCCTATCGACAATATCAGGGAGTAGTTGCGCCGTATTCATCCTAATTTCTCCGGTATCCGCCATCTCTCTTAACTTCGCCTCATCCATACCAGAGAGAGACAGACCGCGACGCCTCAAATAAATTCTATCATCGATATCATGTTCTTCAGGATGAGATTGAAACAATTCCTCCGCTTCCTCGTCCGTCATGTCTACAACATCAATGGTAACATAATGCCCATGATATTCGTCGGGATCGTTGCCTCTTGCCACCCATCTATTTTTCGATTGCGTCGGTCCGGTATCTTCCAATGACGAGATAGTTTCGAGGAAATCACCTTCGTCAAATCGGTGCGCAACCTCATCCTCTGGCGTTGGATGGTGCTGATTTACGTTCTTTGAAAAACGGACAAGAAGGAAAGCCATGGTAACACCTCGTTGGTTCTGTAACTACCGCCTCCCTCTTGAATATCCCATTTAGAAAGATAAATCAGGCGTTATTAATAGCGTTACTGAACCAACCAACCGCGACCGTTGGAGTGAGCGTCAAGGTATTGCCATCAGTGACCGTCACATCAGCCGGGGTATCATCCATAAGGGCAACACCGATCAATGATTTATTGGTCGGAGTGTCAGAATAGATGACATAATAACGACCTGTAATTGATCCACCAGAAGCCGAGAAAATAACCGGATCACTAGTGAATTCAAGAACATTAACATCAACCGTGACAGCTTGAGAGGTTAAGGTATTTCCGCCGGCCGTATATCCGTTCGCGGTTGCCACCTCATTTGTGAGATCTCCGAAGTTTTCATTCGTGAGAGTGGCTGCGTTGCTGGTAGATAGGAAAAGGGCGACCTTGATCGTATCAGATGAAAGGCTGATACCTTGCGCCACGGATTCACTTTCCATATTGAAAATTGAATTGTTGTAAAGTTGTAGTTTCTGGACAGCCATAGCTTAAAATTCCTTAATCTGTTGGGTCTACGGTTTCGTTAATGATGGTCAGGGGTCCGGGTCGATGTGTGACCGTTCCGTTCGCTTCCGTGATCTTGAATTCTGAGTTCGCCCTGAGTGATGTTTCAAAGGTAAGAGTATCTGACGCATCAATTTGGACGGTAAACTTACCCGGATTTGAAACTTGATCAACATCTAAAAGGCCGGTCTTTTGAAGGAGAATTACCCCGCTCTTGACGAGCGTCCATATCACAGTACCGCCGGCTAATGAAATACCCGATCCCTCGGTGAAGGTGTTGAGGTCATTATCGACGATTGCTTCTGTGAATGTTGTTTCAAAAACCGCGTCGTCACCCCGGAACATGCTGAACGGCCCTATATTCGGAACTAACGAGCCAGCCATTGCGAGCCTCTATCTTTTTTAAAGCCAATAAAGTAACGTGCGACATTGTAGTTATTAAATTGGAAAATACAAGAATGGTGAACTTATCAAAACCCATTCTCAAAAATCAGAGAAATTATATAGTCGGCTTTGGTGTGCTGTGGCAGGTCACATCGGCTATTTTTTTGTCCAAAATTCTAACTAGCGTATCAAAACGATCCTTGGCAGGACTTGTAAGAAAAGAGGATATATCGTGCGAACTAATGAAACCGAAAGCGAAGAAGTTGCAGTTGCAAAAATAGCGCGTCTCGATGAGCGGGTTAATGGATTGAGAGTTGCAGAGAAGGCTTTAAAGGAAGAAGTCAAAGATCTTCGAAAGGATATTCATGAATTATCCAAAGCCTTTGCCCATGTCAGTCAAACCTGTGATCACTTGGTTATTATGTTGCGGGATCAGAAGACCAAAAAATTTCAGCTTGATTTGGCAGCAAAGGGCGCACTGTTTACAATAGCGAGTGGCGTGGTCATCTTGTTTGTAGATAGGTTTATCGGCTTTAGCTAATAGGGTGATTTATGAAATGGAATCCTAAAACTACACCAAACTTCAGCGCCGACGAAATGGCTTGTAAGTGTGGCAAGTGTGGCGGCGAATACTCTATGGATCAGGACCATATGACCCGCTTGCAGGCTTTCAGGGATATATACGGGCCTACAACTGTTTTATCTGGCTATCGATGCCCTATGCACCCGGAAGAGGCTAAGAAAGAGTTCCCCGGATCCCATGCGCAAGGCAAGGCGACTGACATTGAATGTCGCGGGGCTTCAGATAAATATTATGCTGAGAAAACCGCTTATGATCTCGGCTTCGTGGGTATCGGTCAGGGGAATAATATGTTGCATCTCGATTCCGGCCACAATCACAAACAAAGACCAGCTTTATGGAAGTATTGAAGTGTCATGAAACATAACATCCTATTTAAAATTACCCTGATCACCTTTCTTCTGGTGGTCGTATCGGCTTGCTCAACCGTTGGCGAGAAGGTAGATAATTTTCAGGATATCAAGTTAGATCTACTTGATAAGTCATTGAATACGCTGGATGAAAAACGGGCCCAATTAAAAGCGGTGATTAACAAGGTATATGAGGCACGAAAGATTGAGGCAGAACGTCGCAGGATCAAAGATGAATTCCAACTTCAGAGATTGAAGGAGCTTGCAGATCGTGACTGATAAACACCCGATTATTATGATCCACGGTTATAATCATAACCCTAGAAATATAAACCACTCGGCTGCCAGGATCCCTGACGGACATTTTTATATATGGGGGAATATCTTCAGCAAAAGAAGCACTATTCCTTTCCATTGGTATTCAGGCCGGAAATGGCGCGATGTTTTCAAGGCATGGGCGAACGGTGAAATCAATTCCTATGCCTACGCCTATGAGCATCTGTCAATTCATGCCGCAGATAACCTCTGGCGCATGGTTATCGATTCAGACAAGAAGTTTGACATCGTCTGTCATAGCCTTGGCGCAAGGGTCGCTCTGAGCGTTATGGACAGGGTGCCTAACTGCTTTCGAAGGGTGATGTTCCTAAATGGCGCTGAAAGCCGTGAGATCGCCGGAAACGTCTTCAGAAAGAACAATGAAACCGAGATCCTAAATGTTGCGGTATCGACTGACGATGTTCTGGGGAAAGTTGGTCGGTGGCGCGTTGCTGGTGGCTGTATGGGGCAGCAGGGCATCCCAAATAAGACCGAAAATATTTACGAGGTTTTTCTGGATGATGCGAACGATCAGATATTCCTGAAAGATCTTCACGGATGGGAGATTGAAGGCGATAACCCGGATAAGATCGGGGATCACTCATACTCATTCAAGAACCCAAAAAACCATGCTCTTATGCGGTACTTCATGGAGAATGGATCACTGTAGACATGCGGAGGGGGCCAACTACCAAGTCAGCCCCCTCCTTGTCATGAAATGAAATTCATAATTGACGTTATTTATCAAGCTTTCGATCTTGTAAGAAAATCATTCTGAAATAATAAAGCGTTCTTCCATTCTACTAGAGAGCCGTAATAAAAGTTTTGGAGGCTCTCTCGGGATTTGAACCCGAATTTCTTAAAGTTTCCGTTCTCTTACTGTCTATTTGCTTTCTCGGTCAGGTTTAAACTAATGGGCAAAAAACTTAATCTAAACGCTGATTGACCTGAAGGTTCGAGCGGTTGAAACTTAGTCTTATCCTGACACATAGCCCATATCCTTTCGGATATTCCTTAGCTTTCGATGAAGCTGCGGATTGCCGCAACCTGATCAAAGCGTGTTACTTCTTCAGAATTTCCTCGCTGGATCGCTTCTTTTACCGCGATGCTCAGGAGTTCAATATTCTCAAGATATTTTGCTTTCATTGCAACCGAGATCATCCCGGAGAAATGTTTCAATTCGTATTTTCCGATAGGTACATCGGCACTCCACTTTTCAATCTGCGCCTTATGTTCTTTAGTCGCAGGGGAAAGTTCAATAAACTTCAAAGCCTTTTCAGTCTTCAGAGTTTCGACGGTTCCTTTAGATTGGAAAACGTTCGCGCCCAGATCAGGAGCCTGAACCCATTCAACATTCGGGTGAAGTGTTGGGATCTTCCGGTACATATCACCGAGGCGAGTCAAGTATTTCTGTAGAGCCATCAAAGCAGTGACCGGCATTGCATCCAGAATGACAATTCCATTGACTGTTACATCAGCGATTGCTTTACCGGAAGCGTTTGACATTTCTTTTGTCAGTGTCGCTTCGATTGCCCGATCAGTGACACCCCAGACATGATTCAATTTATCATGAACTGTTGTCTGCATCTGGCTTGTTTCGCTGGCATTCTCGTTCTTCCGCAATTCATCAAACATGGTCAATGATTTTGTTGAAGATGTGAAGTGATCGGATTTCTTTGAAAAAGTAATACCGGCTTCGTCAATGATGATGTTTGAGGCATTTGAGCGGTCGCGTTCAGCCGCGAGGACTTCATGGATTTTAGGCATTTTGAAACTTTCTGTTTTTGAGTTTTTCGAGAACAGCTTATCCCTGCTCCGTGAACCTTATAATCAATATATTTTTTATTCTGGCAACCGTTATTTTTAAAAAAAAGATATTTTATTCCTCCATTGCCATCGCTTCTGCAATCTCTTTATCCAAAAAATTATTTCTACCTTGCATAATCCATTTTGAATTTTCAATTTCACTCTCAAACAAAGGGCAATCAGCTTGACATTCCTCGCCATCATAGTTGCACAAATTATCATCGGCTATATTGGTGCATGGTCTATACATCAGGTTTACTTTTCTTTTTCACTGGAAACAGTACTTTCTTCAAACGCTTTCGCCTATCTCTGCATTGTTGACAGGATTGCAACCGTTTTTTGATTGCTTTACTCAGGCTCAATCGCCTTTTCGTCACTTTACAGCCCCCTCTATCCCTTGCCCATTTCCTTAATGATTGCATTCCATGCGTTTATTGCCTCGCCAGCAGCACCCGGACCAACTAGACCGTCAGTTCTGGCATTGGCTCGATTGAGAACATATTGCGTGAGGAACTCAAACTTTTGTTCTCGGGTGACACCATAGTTATTTACTGGTTTAGTCTGTTTTGCTGGCATTTTCTTCCTCCTTCATGAGGTCAGGTTCTTCCACGTTGACGAGATCATGTTCAGTGACATTCTCATGCCCGTTTGACCATATCCCGGTGTTATAAAACAATCTGACCATTTCCTTGTATGGCTCAAATTCAACAGCGGCAGCAATGTTCTGTTTTCCCTTGATATCGGTGCAGATAATTCTTGCTTTTTTACCGCCTCGGGTTTGCACCGGCAGCTTTATATTGAATGGCATTTTCATTTCCCTTTTTTCTGTACATTTTCAATTTAGTTCTTAAAGCCTATTGCTTACTTGAGAATTCAGAGCTTTAAGGCAATATCCACCTTCCCCGACTATTTTGGTCAGGTTGGCGGATTGCCCTACAACTTTGCTCACTCGTAGCATCGTCGCTTGTCGGCATGTGAGCACTATTCACAACACAAAAACCATGTTGCCCCGTACTGCCAAAGCTCACGCATCTTTCGACACCATCCATTGACTTGCGCTTGCGGAGTTCCCATTGGTAGCGCCTTCTAATCTACCCCTCCCAACTGAAGGAAAACGACCGAGTGATAGATAACATCAACTAGTCGCTAATTTTTTTGGTAGAAAATGTATAGCTTCAATGCTAAAACACTTCAGAACGCAGGATAAATTAGCGCAACTAGTCTCCTTCGTTCCGTTCCGGGGATCTGGCAGATCGCCCGGAATCTTCCCTATCATAATCAGATTACGATTTTGCAATCAAGATCTTGTTGGAAAATATAAATTTTTTGGGTTGAGTTACCCTCAATCCCCTCTTTCCAAATTTTCTCATATTAACCATCCAAGACGCTAATTCTTCATGAGAAATATCATAATAAATCATAGCCTGTTCGCGTGATATCAATGCTTTTTCTATGGCAATAATAATTTTCTCTTTACTCCTCGGACTCCACCTGACGGTATTTTTTGGCGGAATGTCGGGTATTGATTCTAAGTCAGTCATTCTCTCTTTCTCTCTTTCTCATAATTGCGCCAAGTCTGCGCTCGTATGCATCCCGTTTTTTGATAGCACCGTCAACATGAACTGAGCTATTTTTCCGGCACCATTCGATCATAAGAGTTTTAGCGTGAAGTACAGTTTCGATCTGTTCAATCTCAATAGCCCCGCACTCGATTGCACATTCTCGCTTGCTCAAAGAGATATCATAATGCGGGAGAGAAGATTTAGGCGGCTTTTGAAACCATTTTCGTTGGACCCCTATTTTGTCCGCCATGTCGTGAAGCTCTTTCAGGGTATCGGCTGTGAGGTGAGACATGATCATGCGGCCATATTTCGCCTTCATATCATCGACGTAAACGCTCATTCTTTTCTATCTCCTTTGCTCTCCACTTCCAATAGTCTGCTTGTCCTTTGAGGAACTTAACCATGTAGGGAACTTGGGCGT
>PIVQ01000947.1 GCA_003354055.1 Desulfobacteraceae bacterium
GAGGCTTTGGATGCATTCATAAAAGCAAATGAATTGGAGCCCCAGGCAGTTGAATATGCCAGCAATGCCGGTGTTGCTGCATTTATGATAAAGGACTACACCTTATCCGCTCAGTATTTTCAAAAAGTTGTAAATATTGGATTGGCACTTAAAAATTATAGGCTCATCTCTCAATATCAGGCTCAGGTAAAAAGCATTCTGGGTAATTGGCCGCAAGAAAAAATGAATATTGTGGAGCAGTTGAAGCAACCCCCATCGGATGAGAAAGGGGCAGCCGCTTTTCCAAAGTGGCAAAAGACAATAACAAAGGCGGCTGGGTTATTGGGAGCAGGTAAATTGAAAGGTGCCCATGGGTTCACCAAGTCCGCGGTTAAACTGGCCGAAGAGAACTTTGAACCTAACCATATGTTGACACTGGAAAGTAAAAAACAGCTAGCCCAAATTTTGGCATCTCAAAACCAGTATCAAGAGGCCATCAAAATTTATGATGAGGTTCAGAAAGGTTACCATTCACGTTTAGGGCCGGATCATCCGGAAACAATTTGGATTCATTTTAAAAAAGCCTTAATAATAAAAAAAATGGGGCAACACGATGCGGCATTAATTTTCATTGAAGATACCATCAATTCCCTTTTCAATGAAGTAGGAGATCATCATATAAAGATTATTCGGGCCAAATATGAAAAAGCCATCTTACTCAAAGAAAAGGGTGATATAGCAAACGCGGAAACACAGTTAAAACAAGTATTGGAGCACTATTCTAATACGTTAAAAGAGCACCACCCCGATACTCTTGCTGTGTTTTCAGAATTGGCAAAGGTATATGAGGCCCAGACGCGCTATGCCGAAGCAGCCCAAATGTATCAAAAAATTGAGAAACTCCAGGCAGAGGCGTTGGGGCCAAACGCTTCCCAACGATTACAAACCATAAATCTACTGGCTGATATCTATCGTTTACAAGCCCGCTACCCGGAAGCTGAAAAACTGCTTGAAGAAAATTTAACAATTATAAAAGCCCAGTTTGGAGATGACCATTATTTTACCTTAATTACTCAAAATTTTATGGCAAATTTGTATGAAGATACCGGTGATTACACAAAAGCCAGGGATTTATATGAGAAAATTTATACGCACACTCTGAGTCGATTCGGTGAAAAACACCCCAATACGGTCACAGGTATGACAAATTTGGGAAATATTCATCGTAAGCTTGGCGAGTTTCAAGATGCTGAAATGTTCTATGACCGAGCCTATCAGCTTATGTCCACTTTAGCAGGAAAAAAACATCCCGTAACCGTTAGACTTATGGGCAATTTGGGACTTGTCTATGAAAATCAGGGGCTATTTGATAGAAGTGAACCTTTTTTACGGCAGGCCATCCAGTATTCCAAGGATATTGGAGGGGAGGCCTATAAAAAGGATCAAAATGTATGGAATATGCTCAATAATTTGGCCTTGCTATATGAAAGCCAGGGCCTTTTTAGTAAAGCTGAACCCATTCATCAGGAAGTGATCGATCTTTGTAAGAAGTCTCTAGGGGACAATCACCCCCGAACGGCCGCAAACATAAATAATCTTGGCTATTTATATATGCTCCAGGAGGAGTATGAAAAAGCCTTAGGTTACTTTGAGCAAGCCTTTGAGACCTGGAACGCACTGTATGGTGAACGTCATCAGGCCAGTCTTAAAAGCCTGAACAATTTGGGAAGAACTCACCAAAAACTTGGAAACCTTGCAAAAGCTAGAGAAGCGATCGAAAAAGCTTTGGAACTTAGAACTGAAGTCTTAGGGCCTGAACATGTTGATACGATTCGATCCATGCATGATTTGGCGGTTTTATTGACGACTGCTAAAAAAAATGATGAGGCAGATAAATTATTCTCCAAAACACTTGCTCTAAGTGAAAAAAAATTAGGATTATTTCACCCGTATACGTTTGAAACGTTGAACCATTTTGCCGATCTAAAAGAGCAACTTGAGGATGGGCAAGCCGCTCTAAACTTAAGATTAATAGTTTTTGATCGTCGAAATGAATTTTTCAACAGAGTGTTGTGGGCCACTAATGAGAATGCCAGAGCAGGCTTTATTCATATCCATCGCATGGAACTTGATGCGCTTATAGCACTTTTAATAAATCAAAACAGCCCCAATGCCGCACAGAAAATTCTTGAGATAAGTATAGAGAGAAAGGGACTGCTTCTGAAAATTTCTTCAGAAATTCAACAGGTTGTCTCTCTTTCCAAGGACCCGGCCTTAACTGAGATCAGTCAAAATCTCATTGATAAAAAAAAGGAACTGGCAGCACTTACCTTATCCGGCCCTGTTGATGATATGACAGAAGAAGAGCATGCTCAAAAAACATTAGGGATCGAAAACGATATTGAAACGCTACAAGGAGAGCTGGCTCGGAAAAGTGTCGTATTTAAAAAGAAAATTTCTGCTATAACGTTGAATGATGTGATGGAAAACTTAAGTGATGACGCAGTTGCAATTGATTATTTCATCTATGAAGAGCCATCAAATCGGACGAAAAAAG
>PIVQ01001812.1 GCA_003354055.1 Desulfobacteraceae bacterium
ATGTAGGCGTAGAGCTTGCTTACGGCAGAAGCGCAGCTTCTAATTATTTACCTATTTAAAAACTGCGTTTTTACACGCCAGCAAGCTGCGCGTCTACAAGTTAGAGCAAACAATGAGGCCGAGTTTAAACATTTTCATGTAGGCGTAGAGCCTGCTCATGGCAGAAACGCAGCCTCTAATTATTTACCTATTTAAAAACTGCGTTTTTACACACTAGCAAGCTGCGCGTCTACAAGTTAGAGCGAATAATGAGGCCGAGTTTAAACATTTTCTTGTAGGCGTAGAGCTTGCTCACGGCAGAAGCGCAGCTTCTAATTATTTACCTATTTAAAAACTGCTTTTTACACGCCAGCAAGCTGCGCGTCTACAAGTTAGAGCAAGTAATGAGGCCGAGTTTAAACATTTTAATGTAGGTGTAGAGCTTGCTCACGCGAGAAGCGTAGCTTCTAATTACTTAAATGCTACAAAAAGGGCATACGCCCTTTTTTATTAGCCTAATTAAACTGGCTCACCGGCCACAATGGTATTAAAGCTTTCGTTATCATGCAGGCTTGCAAATGCGCTTTCATGTAATAACTCGTTTCGTAAATTAGGTGAATAATCTAATGCCATTT
>PIVQ01001813.1 GCA_003354055.1 Desulfobacteraceae bacterium
GACCTGTCCAAAGATGGGGAGAGCGGTCTTAAAGCTCTGGATACGGCAGACAGGGAAGGCAAACCCTATGACATTATCTTTCTTGATATCCTCATGCCGGGAATGGATGGCATGGAGGTGGGCGAGAAAATCAAGGAAAGATATCCTGTGCCGCCACCTTTCGTGATTATAAATACCTCAAGTGACGTGCTGGCTGACAAGGCCCAGGCAAAAGAGCTGGGACTGGACGGCTACCTTGCCAAACCCATCCGGAAAAAAGATCTGTTCCATGTCCTGATGGCAGTCCTGGGTCATGAACAAGATGCTGCCGAAACAAAGTCAAAACCCCATCTTGAGGATTTGAAAATTTCTCCAATGCGACTGTTGCTGGTGGAGGATATTCCTGCCAACCGCAAAATAATTCATCTTTACCTCAAAGATTTCCCCATAACCATTGTTGATGCGGAAAACGGTGCGATAGCCCTTGAAAAAATGGAGTCTCAAACATTTGGTATGGTGTTCATGGACCGGGAGATGCCGGTCATGGACGGCCTTGCCGCCACCCGGGCTATTCGAAAAAGGGAAAAGGACTTAGCGATTCCCCGAACGCCGGTGGTTGAACTGACAGCCCATGC
>PIVQ01000198.1 GCA_003354055.1 Desulfobacteraceae bacterium
ATGCACAGTCCAAGAAAGGTAAAACTGGTACCCTGGATACTAAGGATGCCGGAGCCCACAGGACCGAATTTCCGTACCTGAATAAATGTGGCAAGGCCTGAAACGAACAAGGCCATGCTGATAATATAGGCTTTATACGCCGGGGGCAGTTGCAATGCAGAGCCAATGATCAGCGGCGGGGTGACAATGCCTACAAAAATAGCCAGCAGATGCTGAAGCGCGGCAAGAAAGGCCTGACCGGCAGGCGGTCTGTCGTTCAATCCTAAGATTATATCGGATTGAGTTTTATTGACATTACTCATAAATGGAGGTCTCCTGAAAAATATAAACCTTATACACCAGTTCGCCGAAATTTTCATCCGGATAGAACCCGGTTAGGAATCGTTACAAAATAACTTTATCTAAATTGTTTCCAAAACCCCTTAAAAGACTGGGTATTTTGAAAACAAAAGATCAAGTAATTTCGGAGCCGATCCATACTCTAATTTTTTGAGCCATCCTTTAAGGTGTCCGGCAAGTCGAACTGGTAGTCAAGAGCCTCATTGGCATCTGCCAGTCGTTCCCCGAGCACCCGGCTGATATTAAAGTTGAGCTTGGCCACAATATAGGGGAAAAATTTCAAGTCGGCTTCCAGTTTCCGATAATCAAACCTCAGGACTTCCATAGGGCTTAACGCCCTGACATCTGCAGTCCGGCAGATTTCTCGAACAAAACCGATCTCTCCGAAAATCTGTCCAGGTCCCAGCCGGGCCAGGCAACGCTCTTCCGTCCCTTTTTTTCGGAGCACCTCTGCCCGTCCTGACAGAATCAGATACATGCTTCTGCCCATTGCCCCTTTTTCCACAAGCAGCTGGCCCTGGTCAAACTCGCTGAGTTCGGAAATCAATATGGCCTTTCGCATCTGATACTGGGTCATGCCCCGGAACAGAGGACTTTTTTCTAAGACCTCTTTGCGCATCTTCAGGGCAAGGATCTGGTAAAGCCCTACCAGCCTGACCTTTGACATGATAATGGGGGTAATGAGAAGATTGACAAACAGGGCAATGACCATGGTGGCTGCGCACAGGGCACCAAACTGGGCAATGATGGTAAAATTTGAAAACAAAAGAATGCCGAAACCAAGGGCCAGGGACAGGCTGGTGGTGACCAGGGGAATAGCCTCCTGGCTAACGGTCTCCATCACTGCCCCGTCATAATCGGAGGTCCTGCGGCAAAGCTCATTGTATCTGGAAAAAAGATGCAGGGTATTGTCAATGGAGATGCCGATGGAAATCACTGCCACCATGGCAGTACCCGGATTCAACGGAATATTCAAATAGCCCATGATGCCGAACATGAGAATCACTGGAATCAGACTGGGAATCAGGGCAACAATCCCCCCTTTGACAGAAGTGAACATGATGGAGGTAATGATAAAAATCACTATCAGCAAAATCCCCAGGGATTTGGCCTGGGCTCCGACAAGATCCTGGGCAGCTGCATTGATCATAAGATTTTCCCCAACAATATCCGCCCTAAGTCCCTGCCCTGCAATATCCGGCAGTACCTGTTCAAGCTCCTTGATGTAGCGGTTCAGCTTTGAAGAATCCGTGATATGATGGCGGACCACGATACAGGCTTTAGACAATTCATGGTTCACATAATTTTTCAAGTCCCTGCGATGAAAAAAAGTCAGATATTGGGCCGTAAGTGACCTATGACCGGGAACCCGAAAAAACGCCGGATCTCCCCCGTTGAATGCCTGATTCACCAGGGAAAGGTGGTCTGCCAGGGAAATGCTGGAATCAAACACCTCCTGCTTTTCCATAAAATTCTGAATCTCAGCCAGTTTCTTTATATTTTCAGGCGCCAGAAAGGGTTTGTCCTGATCCCTGTCAGCGGTCAGGGTAACATAAAAAAACTTCATTCCGGCCAGATTCTCATGAATGGTTCTGGCATGGACAATCAGGGGCTGATCCTTTTGAAAATAGGACAGTGGATCGTTGGCCACATACAACTTTGTGCATTGAACCATAAAAAAACCACACACCAGGGCAGTGGCCAGCAACACACCCCCGGGAAATTTCAGCCTGACAAATCCGAAAAGCCTGACAAAGAGTCCGGGCAATCCTTTAACAGATTTACCAGTGGTACGTTTTTTCCCCTTCAGCGGCCCCATGACAGATAAGACCATGGGAACCAAAGTAAAAGTAATCACCCCGTTTGCCAGGACGGCAATGGTCGAAGCCAATGCAAAACCCCGGATCAACCCCAGGTCATTAAACAGATTACTGCCAAACCCCATTGCCGTGGTAAACACGGTCAGTATCAGGGGAACCCCGAGATGACGCATCATTAACCGGGTGGCTGAATACCTTTGCCCGGCCCATTCAGTCTGAAATCCAACCGGAAGGTCTGCGGATCTGTTGTCCCGGGTAAGTCCCTGAAAATAAGAGGCAATCATATGGGTATCTTCGGTGGAACCGATGACGACAATGAGAGAGGGCAGCATGGCGGAAAGAATATTCAAAGGAATATTCACCCATCCCATTATCCCGAATGTCCATAAAATGCTGAGACCCGAGGTGACCAGCGGCACCAGGGCGGCAAATCCGCTGCCGAGAAAAATGAGGATGGCTATGACAAGGACCAGGGCAGACAAGGGGGCCAGGATACGCAAATCCTTAAGAAGCACCGACTTTAAATCCGCATTAATCCTGGACTTTCCCACCTGAAAAAGGTCCGTAAATTGCGGGCGGAACAGATCAAGAGTCTCTTCCAGAGATTGATTGATCAGCCGGTCAGGATCCTCTGCGTCAATATCGTCATAGATGGAGACGACTAAGGCCACGGCCCTGCCGTCCTTTGACATGAGATTTCCTGCCAGAAGCGGGTGATCTTGTGCCTGGCGAAAGGCCCGTTCGAGGGCTGCACGGGTTTTGGGGGCCTGGTCCAGAATAATCCCGGATTCAATTTTGCCCTGACTGCCCCGGATACTGCGAATGGTAAACAGATCTTCCACCTGTTTGACGAACTCGAGACCTTCGAGGGCATAGTGAAGCTGTTCCAATGCCGCTAGCTTTGTTTCAGTCCAGAGATCATCATCAGCCACATAGACAATGGCCCGATTGTCCGTGCCGAACTCCCGGACCACCTGTTCATACAGGCGCCTGTCAGGGTGAGAGGCTGGAATCAAACTGTGAAAGCCCGTATCAATGCGTAGTTGTGTCAGTCCCATTCCAGTGACCAGGGTCACCACAAGCAAAAATAAAAAGGTGGCCAGGCGATGGTGTACCCCGACCATTAAACATCTTAGAAACATGGCTTATTTTCCTGTATCATTTTCCGTACCTTTCTCTTCCACAGGTTTATCCTGTTCCGGCCTGTGCTCCGGCCGAAGGTGCAAATAAGAGTCCAGCCAGTCTTTCGTGAAGATCTCCGGGGGAACCATATCCCGGGATAAAATCCGCTGATCGGTTTTTATCAATGTGGTGTGGTTCAACCGTCTATTATCCATAAACAGCATATTGGCCTGCCACATGTCCTGATCTGTTTTTTTCACATCATGGCGGGTGAGCTGCTTGATCATCCGCCCGCCTTTGTCAAAAAAATCAGTCCTGACAATAAAAAAAATATCCTTGCGTACAAAGAGCCGCCTCATCCCGTAAGCGCTTCCATACTGGCTGTTCCTTTCAGAAGCATAGGCCCTTTCCTTCTCCTTTTCAAAGGCTTCAACCACAAAATAAGAAACCTTGTCAATGGTCTGGTCATCCCTCCGCAGATAGCGATACCGATTCAGGGGTTCCATCAGGTCTTCTATTGTAAAATCAGTGCCCAAAAACTGATTTCCCGGATCGTTCCCCGTTAAAATGGCCTTGCCAAGGGCCGGCAGATAAATGCGGTTTTCCATATCCCCGGTCGGCTTAAAAAT
This sequence comes from Desulfobacteraceae bacterium, assembly GCA_003354055.1. Next base: position 3,911 of record PIVQ01000198.1, read on the forward strand.
GGATGTCAACGTCATTCCCCTGACTTCTCTGGGAAAATCAAAAACCATTTGAATTTTAACGGTTTGGTCGGATTCCACTCTGTAAAACTGCCGCAGTTTTCTAACATTTTTTTGGCCACGATTGTCCTTGAGTACCATGGTCTGCTCCTCATATACCCACGGAAACCCTGCATGACGAACCACAGCCTCGGATATGATCAGGTATCCGGTAAGCCCGTCTTGAGCCTGTGGCGCTGCCGGAGTCTGTGATACCGCCGGAGCCGGCCAGACAATGAGACGAATCATAAGAATGAGGGTCATCCCATAGTTTTGCCGAAGTTTAGGAATCGTTACAAAATAACTTGATCTAAATTGTTTCAAAAACCCCTTAAAAGACTGGGTATTTTGAAAACAAAAGATCAAGTAATTTTGGAGCCGATCCTTACACAACAGGTTGTGCCATATTAAAAAACGCTCAGGTTTCATTAAAGAGTATTCTCCTGCACCTGGGCAAGTATTTCCCGGCCCAGAGTTTTGGAAAATTCTCCCCATAGGGTTTCCATGCCGGAAACAATGTAATCCATGTCATGGGAGGCAATCGGATCAGGTCCCTTTAACTCCGACACCTCAGTTGCCAGAATCCGGCCGTCACTTCCCCGGGACAGACGCCAGTGGACTATGAGCCAGGCCCTGCCCTGTTCATCTGCTTCAAACCTCATGATCTCGATCTCGATACGAACATCAGAGGGAGACGGCGGCCTAAAAGGTGCCATTGCCACATGAGAGGTAGAAAGCAGCCGGGAAAGATTCTGGGACAATACCCGAATCATGTTCTTTCTAAGATTCCCGCCCCATTGATGGTATTCAGCCATTGCCAGCCGGTTCTGACTGGTCCGGGTAACAATATGGGGTTTTTCAAGATATTGGGGAAGATGAAGGGCGGCAATTTCCACAGACAAAGGCACATCCCCGGAAGAGACCAGAGGGCTGTCATACGGGGTTGGCGTCAACAGGTAATACCGGGTGGGGGCAGCAGGATTGTTACCGATACAGCCGGAAAGCCAAACCCCTGTAATTGCCGGCACTATTATCCATAGAAATTTTGTGATCATCCTCTGCATTATTGGCCTTCTCATGGCCGTTACCGGTCTTTTCATGGCCGCCCTAAGCCTCCTCATGGTTGCCCCGCCTTTTGGGCGGGTGGATTTTTTCCGAATATAACGGAATTTGGATTTCGCTCCAGCATATCCACAAGGATGCGGATGGACCTTGCCATTTCCGAAAGTTCTGATGTCAGTTCAATAAAGTGGTATTGAAGCGGCGCATTGGGATTTAAGGCCTCATCCATGAGCGTCAGGGTGTTCTGAATGTCTTCCATGGCCTTATGCCCGGCGCCGATGGCATTCTCCAGGTTACCGGCAATGGGTTCAACCCGCTGATCCACCTGGGTTAAAATCTGTTTTAATAAGACCAGAGACCGGCCGAAATCCGCCATGGCGGTCTCAAGATCAGCCTTGTCCAGGATCCGGTCCGCCTTATGAACTATCCGGCCGGCCCCGTTCAGGGTCGTTAGAAGCTCGGAACCGATCTTGTCAATGTCCAGGCGTTCCATCTTGGCCAGAATATTTTTTATGGAACTTGTCATCTGTGTCAGGCTGGCCGGAATGGTAGGCAGTTCCGGAAAGGGAAGGTCCGGCCCCATAAGGTTCAACGGTGTCTCAGGATGCATGTCAAGTTCTATGAACAATTGCCCGGTAATCAGACTCCCTGTCTGAAGCCGCGCCCTTAACCCGTCATCGATAAGCCCCATAAGGGTTGACAGGGGAGATATTTCCGCCATATCCGAGTCAGATAAAAACCGTTCAGGTTCTATTTCCACCAGAACGGGAATTTTAAAGTGCTGACTCTCCCGGTCATAGGCCAGACTCAGCTCTTTAACCTGCCCGACTTTTATACCCTTGAACTCAACCGGCGCGCCTCTCTTGAGTCCCCGGACAGAGCTCTCGAAGAAAAGCACACAGGTGATTTTCTTGATAAAGGCCGCAGCCTGGATATCCTGGTAATTACCATATAGAGTAAAGGCCAGTCCGCTGACATCTGCCTTAATCTCCTCTTGAACCTCTCTAAAACTCTCCGGAGTTTCAAAGGCAATCCCCCCGTACAAAAGGGTGGCCAGGGATTCGGTGCGCAGGTTGACCCCTTCGGTCCCCATGGACAGATCTACCCCGCTGATATTCCAGAACCGGGTATTGCTTTTCACTAAGCTGTCATAGGGAGCCTTGACAAAGGAGTGGATAAATATGCTTTTCCTGTCATTGCCCAGCTCCCAACCCAAAACCTCTCCGGCCAGTATACCCTGAAAATAGATGGGAGATCCCCTGTCAATGGAGTTTAGCTTGTCCGCTACCAGCATGAATTTGGTCCCGGTAACGTCTGCCTTAACCACAGGCGGATTGTCAAGGCCCTTAAACCGGGTCTGGACTTCTCCCTTACCCGGCTCAATCTCGATATAGGCACCAGACATCAGGGTGTTGAGTCCGGAGGCCCCGCGCAGGCTCAGCCTGGGTTTAACCACCCAGAACCTGGCACCCCGTCCAAGAAAATGCTCTGTACCCTTGTTCATGGAGACCTTGAGAATCACATGGGAAAAATCCCTGGAAAACCCCACGGAATCCACCAGGCCGATGTCTATCTCCTTATACTTGACCTTTGTTTTTCCTGCCTCTATGCTCTCGGCGGTTTTAAAGGAAATTTCAATTTGGGGTCCCTGTTCTGACAGGGTCTTTACAATAAGCCAGCCGCCGATTATCAGGGTCACCAGGGGAATCAGCCATACCATGGATATGGAAGACCGGATTTGGATGCTGGGTTCAGGGGGTGCGCCCCTATCAATATCTTCTGTCATTTTACCCTTTCTGCATTATCCCAGATCAATCTGGGATCAAAACTTATTGCTGCCAACATGGTATTCACAACCACGGCCCCGAAAAAACTCATTCCGATTTCCGGGCGGATTGTGGCCAACACACCCAGGTTTACCAACCCCACCAGAACCGCCACCACATATATATCCACCATGGACCAGGCACCGATGACTTCTGTGACCCTGAACAACAGGGTTCTGTCCCGGGGCCGCCACACAGCGCCTTTCTGAATTGAAATCAATAAACAGGACAAAATGATAAGTTTAAGTACCGGCACCATAATACTTGCAAAAAAAATAATCATGGCAAGCCCCAGTGTCCCGTCATGAATCAGATGAATCACCCCGCCCATGATGGTGGACGAAATTCCCTTCTCACCCAGCTGAAGAACTGTCATGGCCGGATAGGTATTGGCAGGAATGAACAGCAGGGCTGCCGCAGTCAACAATGCCCAGGTTCGCTGAATGCTTGCCTTTTTCCTGCTGTGGACACTTAGCCCGCACCTGGGGCAAAGCACACGATCCTGTCCTGTTTTTTCCACAAGCCAGCCGCAGGTATGGCAATTGATCAACCCCAACTGGTCAGCGGTTTTCCATTGCCGGCCATCTTCTCCCGTGGATTTGGATGCATCATCCTCAACAGGTGTTTTCACCGTCGATGGCTTCACCTCCCGTGGCCCTGGCGGGGAGACGGGTCGGATATTTTGCCACACGGCCAATGGGTCCAGACTGGTATGAGCGGCTGCCAACATCGCTATTAATCCGATAAAGGCGGCCATTGAAACCCCTGGGATAATAACTGCCAACTCCAGAAGTTTCACCATGGAGACCAATACCCCAAGCATAAATACCGACACAAGGCTCCAGGGTCGAAGGACACTTACCAGGGCATAGACCCGGGACATTTGCCAGGGTTGGTATCCAAACTTCAGCGGCACAAGAACATAAAGCATACCGGTTACGGTTAGAAAGGGAAAGAGAATGCTCGTCAGCAATACCAGCAGCCCCACCTCCCCCATACCGACACGGTAGAGCATCAACGCACCGGTAATAAAATAATTTTCAACAAACCGGCCCTGGATTTCCAGGGTCAAAAAAGGGAAGCAATTTGACATGAGCAGAAGCAGGAAAGCGCTCAAATTCAATGCTATTGCCTTTTCAATACTGTTTGATACCCGGCGAAACAGCACAGCACCGCATCTTGCGCACAATGCCTTTTTTCCGGGCTGCACCTGAATCCGGGTATGGACAAGATCGCACTCATGACAGGCGATCCATTCACCATGGGAAGAACCGGAACTTGAATTATTCAATGTATTCGCGTCTAATTTCATAGGGGATTTGTCCGCTTTCCAGATTTTCAGTAGCATACCCCGATTTTAATATCAAATTTAATATCAAATAATTATCTATTTGCCTTGACTCTTTGGGAAAATTCTCTATCATAACCCAAGAAATTCACAACAAAACGATAAAGAAAAAAGGCACCCATTTTGACCTGTACCAAAACCACACTCATTGAAACAATTTCCGATTCGTTTGATCAAAAACCGGCAGAGGCCAAAGAGACCATTGAAACCCTTATTGAAATCATTAAATCCACCCTTGCTTCGGGTGAAGACATTATGATATCGGGTTTCGGAAAATTCCAGGTCATTGATAAAGCCCCCCGCAAAGGCAGAAACCCTGCCACCGGTGATTCAATGATTCTGGACAAAAGACGGGTAGTCACCTTTAAATGTGCCGGAAAATTAAAAGACCGGATGAACGGAACCCCTAATTAGACTATAAATTTAGTGGAACCGCTGGGAAAATGACTGCCGTTAAAATTCCATATGATCAATTGAGCCGGGAAGCCCTATACGGGGTGATTGAAGAATTTGTCACCCGTGACGGTACAGACTACGGCGAAATCGAAGTCTCCCTGGATACAAGAATAAACCGAATCATGGCCCAGCTTACATCAGGCAGGGCAGTGATTGTGTTTGATCCCGAATTGGAAACATCCACCATTTTAAGCGACACGGACCCGGCCCTCAAGGCCCTGTAATTCCAAATGGCCATCCCTGTAAAACCCGAAGTCCAAGCCTTTCTCAGACTTGGCGTCATCCGCATGCCCTTTGGCAAGTACAAAGATATACGGCTGGTTGATCTGCCAGAATCCTACCTGGTCTGGTTCTCCCAAAAAGGATTTCCCAAAGGAAGGTTAGGGGAAGATTTACAGGCCGTTTACGAAATCAAACGCAACGGCCTGGAATATTTGTTTAACAGACCCTGATTCAAAAAATCTAATCAAAAATACTCTTGAACATATTTTTAACCTCGTCCTGCACCTGGTCGTTCACCTGATCCATAAAGACATTTTTTGCCCCCTGCCCCACATCCTTGGCATCCTTTTCAACTGTTTCTCCGGCCTGGGACTGAACAGAGTCGGGGCTCTCTTGAACCTGACTACCCTGAGACGGGGCTGCACCGGCAGCCTGAGCGCCACCCTCTCCCATGGGGTTTTTCCCCTGGAGAAGATTTTGAATAGAAGAATGGGCCTGGTTTTTCATCATCTCGTCCGCAACCGTATTGTGTTCAAAGTGAATGCCGTCCGGCAAGTCGAACTTTGACGATGCCACGCTTCCTGTGTCAATATCCGTTGCCTCCTGACGAATTTTCATCCCCATGGTGTCGGCCTCAATTTTTAAAGGAAGATCGCTGTCTTTGATGATAAATGCAACCGTCCCCGAAAGTGTCACCTTATCGCAGTCATATCCCTTGATATTGGCAGCATTTTTTTCAACGATAGCGCTGGTACCGTCAAGGGTGGTAACCCCTAATTTTTCGGCATTTTCCAACACCCTCTCCTGATCGCTCTTGGACAGGGCCTTGAACTCTTCCAACATGAGTTTATTCATATTAGCCTGCTTGGTACCGGTATTTTCCGTCAGATCTGCGGTATAAACCCATTCAGGGGTTGTAATGAGCACCTCTTTATGTTGCTGGCTCATACCAAACATTTTCATGGTCAAATCGGAATATTCCGCAGTGGTCTGTCCGTAATCTTTGATATACAGGGTCTTGCCGCCGGTCATAGTCCCGGCAACCTGGTATTTGACCGTGGCAGATTTAAAGGGAAGCCTCTTCTCCCAGGGATTTTCCAGGGCTGATGCAGACCCTACCAGAGCGAATATTAGAATCACCGAAAAAAACATAAACTTCTTCATGAGACACTTCCTTTTTGAATAAAGAGTTGAATGAATCGTATGAAACCGATATTTCAGTTTATGATAAAGATATGATCAAATCAATATAAAAGCGAGAAAAGCTGGAAGAGCGAGAGAAGCGAGAAGAGCAAGAGCGACGCAGGCATAAAACGATACTGAACTTTTCAATATTTACAGAACAAAACCGCTGGGTGGTGTTTCTCTCACCGCCCAGCGGTTTTGTTCTGTAACGCGGAGCGTAAGCTCAGAAATTCTGGCAGACAATCTCAGTGTTTTAAAATTTTAAAAAGAAGATATTATTCTAGGGGCTGTTTCTAAATAATTCATTGCAACCAGACCAAGCAAGAAGCGATGAGCACCATCGCATTGTAGCTGCTGGCCAATTTTTCATATCGAGTCGAAACTCGCCGATAGGACTTT
>PIVQ01000948.1 GCA_003354055.1 Desulfobacteraceae bacterium
TTGGTGAGTTTGCCTTCACGGGGGTTTTCGATCTGTGTTTTCATAGTGTCCTCGCTATTATTAGATCTTCTTGCCTTGCAAAACCGAAAAAAGGGTCTGCAAGACGTTTTCGTCTTACAAAACCCTTTACCATCAAGTTTTACTACACAAAGGAGCTCCGGCTCGTCTTCTGACTTACGGCTTTAAACCTGAACCTGCACCTTCCCGGGTGACCAGTGGCATGGCAGGTCAGATATTTCCGATTACAGCGGCGGGACCGTCACGGGGTTTCACCGTGTTCCGTTGGCCGGATTTCCGCAACAAATTATGGGCTGATAAATTACACCCCTTTAATCCCAAGGTCAATGTTTTTGTAAAATGTCTTTACAAACCAGGGGGATTGGCCGATTATTCGGGAATTATGACCCCGTCCCGATTGATAAAAAATAAATTTTATAAATTCTACGTTGCCAATGAGGTTCTCATCGGCAATGCATTTGCCCTGATCCTCGGGGACTGGTTGACCAATTTATTTTTTTATCACCGGGCAGGGGATGCCCCTGAAAAGGTCCTGGCCATGGTCCATTATCTGGATGTGTCCTACAGTGTTGCCCTGGCCGTGATTATGTCCGCATTGATTATTCTGTATGAAAGGCCCATCCGGCAGTCATTAAAGGCCTTTCATTTAGGTCAGTCTTTAGATCCTGATGTATTGGAAATGGCGCGTCGCCGGATACTTAACGAGCCCTATTTTATTGTTATCATGGATGCCGTGGCCTGGACACTGGGCTCTTTCCTGTTTTGGGCCGTGGGATCTCCTGGAGGGATTCTGATCGGTATTGGCAGCGGTTTGATCACTGTGACACTTGCCTTTTTCTGGGTGGAACATGTGTCTCAGCATACCCGGATTCCTCTGTTTTTCCCCAAAGGGGATCTGTCCACGGTGCAGGGGGTGAAATCCATTAGTCTGAGGGTAAGGTTTGTTGCCCTGATCTTTGCCGTATCCCTGGTTCCCCTTGCCTTTATCCATCTAACCATTCATCGGTTTCGGCAGATGCAGATGATGGATGAAATGAGCCTCCTGGATCTGGTCCAGCATCTTGAAGAGACCATTGTGCAGGAAAGCGCTGTTTTCATGGTCATAGCCGTTGTTTTTACTGTTTTGGTGCTCCACCATTTGAAACGGCCGGTGGCAGATATCATAAGGGTCATGGCCCATGTGAAAAAAGGTGATTTTTCCCAGAAGGCCCGGGTGCTCACAAACGATGAAATCGGGTTTGCCGGGGAGATGCTCAACTCCATGAATCAGGGCCTGGTGGAACGGGAACTCATCAAGGATACCTTCGGTAAATATGTGGACCGCAGGATCAGGGATGAGATTCTCACCGGAAAGGTCCCCCTGGACGGCGAGAGAAAAGAGGCCACCATTTTATTTGCGGATTTAAGGAATTTTACCCCTCTGGTGGCAGTAACCCCTGCCAAGGAGTTGATCTATATGCTCAACTCCTACTTTAATGAGATTTCCAGGGCCATAGACAAGAACAACGGACTGATTCTTCAGTTTATAGGGGATGAGGTGGAGGCGGTATTCGGGGCGCCTGTGGCCCGGGAGGGGCATGAGGCTGATGCCGTGCAAACCGCCCTGGAAATGCGGGGACGGCTGGAACTGCTCAACAAAAGGTTTGAAGCCCGGGGTATGCCCCCCATCGCCCACGGGGTGGGTATTCATACCGGACCGGTCCTGGCAGCCAATATCGGCAGTGCCTATCGATCCACCTATTCATTGATCGGAGATACGGTCAACATGGCCTCAAGAATTCAGGGACTGACCAAGGAGTTTCGAACCGACATCCTTGTCAGTGAAGAGATGCGAACCCGTCTCAAAGACCAATACACCTTTATTTCCATGCCTGAGACCAATGTAAAAGGCAAATCAGACCCTGTGCGGGTGTATTCCCTGGCAAAAAAAGAAGTATGATAAAAGATCCCTGTATTTTGTTTACTTTTTATCATAAGTCGGGGTTCTATTCGTAATAGCTTTTGCTCGGCAACAAAAATTAGTCTTGACGAACTTTTGGTGGGTGATTATATTTTCTCCCATACAGCCGGAACCCGTCGGCTTAAAATTCAAATAGATGAGGTAAGCAAAATGGCAACTATACCTTCAAGAGATATAACCGGACATTGTGAAGGCGAATGCAGAAATCTGGTCAGGGAAGCGGATGAGAGTCGGCAGTCCTGTCTTGAGTCAGTCGCCTATAGTATTGAAGATTCAACCCCAAGCATTTCTGGGGCCTGCTCCCGGAATGAGGCCCCTGGATTTCTTGGCGGGCACGTATAACAACAGCGAGAGAAGTTATAAGCGAGAAGAGCGAGAAAAGGGAATAAGATTCTACTTTTCTCGCTCTTCTCGTTTTCCTTGCTCTTCTCGCTAATTTCAATTTGACAAAGCCGTACAAATTAAGATACTGTCCCGGCCAGTTCACTGGGGGTGCTTTTTTGCTGAGAGATAGGGAAACCTTCAACCCTTGGAACCTGATGCGGTTAATACCG
>PIVQ01000199.1 GCA_003354055.1 Desulfobacteraceae bacterium
AATGTTACTTTTGTCATACCTTTACCTTTTTTACTATCTGTAATTTTTGCTTTATTATTTTTACTCATATTGTCTTTCCAGGTCATTTTGAATTTCTTTTTTCTTTCTTCATCAACAGTCTCTAACGTAAATTCAGTTGAAAAGATATTCGCTAACTTGGCTCCATACCCGTTCTTCCCGCCCCACGTTTTTTTTTCATTTTTGTTATAATTACTTGATGTTAATAATTGACCAAAAATCATTTGTGGAATCCATATTTTTCCCGATTTTTCATCTTTATCATCTTTTTCTACAACTGGAATACCAGCACCATCGTTAGATACTGAAATTGTTCCTTTTTCTTTATTAATTTCTACTTTAATTTGTGTTGTTCCTGTGCCAGGACGAACAGTCTGATCAAACGCATTTAATATGATTTCTTCGTATATTCTTTCTAAACCTGGTATATATGTAATTGATTTCTTTACAATTTTATTTGTAGTATCATCAAATACATATAAATCTTCATTGACCTGATCAACTGATCCAATATAAGTGTCGGGAATGTCAAGAATGTGTTCTAATTGAGATTTCTTTTGATATTTATCTGCGATTGTTTTAGAAGTCATTATATTATATATATTTATTTTACTTTTTTAAATCAATTTTATTTTTTTAAAAATTAGAAGTTATTGAGAATTAAAGTTGAATAATATAAGGATAAGAAATAATAAATGTTTGATTATAAATCAATTATAAATCAATTTTAATATTTATTCATTTATATCATAAATTAAGAATATATCTCTTTAAAAAATAAATTAAATTAATAAAATAATTATATTAAGATTATATATATTATAATATAATTAAAATGGGTGCTTCTCAAAGTGAAGAAACAAAAACAGAAATTATTAATGATACAAGAGTTCAAACTGCTATGAGTAATATGAATAAAAGTATTAGTGAAACAGCTATGAGTATGATTCAAGAAAGTTTAAAACAAACGGCTGTTGGAGCTGATATAAAACAAGAGGTTACTATAACTGGATTAAAATCAGAGGAAGATATAATAATAGGAGAAATTAGCCAAAAAGCTGACATTGAAATTAGTGTTAGTTCTTTAACCAATTCAGAATTAAAACAAGAATTGGTTCAAACTACAATGAATGATATGCAAACAAAATTAAAAGAACAAATGTCTATGTCTCAAGAACAAGCTTCAAAAGAAGGAGAACAAATGGTTGCTGAATTAGTAGGAGCATTAGCAGATACTATGCAATCATTAGGTGCTTCTGTTACTGGAACAGATATATCTTCAAAAACTGAAACTTCTATACAAAATTTATTAAATATTGAAAGTGATGTTGAATTACAAAATATTGTTGAATCAGCAGTTACTGTTGATTTAGTTAATAAAACAGTTGAATCAATAGCATCTAATGTTGTTGGAGACCAATCAACTGAAATATCAAATCTTGAATCAACTACTGGTAGTATTGTAATTGCTGGTGTTGAACAAGAAATATTATCAACACAAATGTTAGAAGCAATTACATCTGTTGGAATGGGTTCTGAAATTATGGCTTCAGTTGCTCAAATTAGCACAACAGAAGTTGAAAAATCAATAGATGCTGGACAGTTAGCATCTGAAGAACAAGTAGGAACAATTGATGCCGCTGGTGGTTTTGTAGAACAAGCTGTAGGTGCTTGGTCTGGTTTAGTCTCAACTATGGGTATGACTATTATTATTCCAATATTAATTGTTGGAGGTTTATTATTATTTGTTTTTAGAAAATCTGTTTCAAAAATAGCAGAAAAACAAGCAGGTATTACTCCACAACAATATATGCCACAACAACAATATATGCCACAACAACAATATTATCAAGGAGGTGGAGGTAAAATAATTAAAAAAGGTATTAAAAGTATTAAATCTATGTTAAAGAATATTACAAAAAATCTTACAAAATATTACAATAAACATGTAACTAAGAAAAACTTAATTTTATTAGTCATTATTGTATTAGTATCATTAATCATTTATAAATTATATAAAATGTATAGTAATAAAATATTAGGAGAAAAATTCACTAATGAAAGTAAAATGACTGATGTTATGATTTCAAATAAAGGTAAATATTTAAAAAATAAAAAGTTAGGCGATGATCATTTATGTTTAGATGAAGATAAAAGTAAAGCATTTAAGTTTAATATTACTAAAGGTGAAGATAATACTGTTACTATTCATAAAGTAGGAAAAGGTGAAAAATTATATATAAAATTACAAGATAATGATATTATATTAGCAAAATTCAAAACAGCACATGAAAAGAAATATAATTTTACATTTGAAAAAGTAGGTGAGAATACTTATACATTTTCGCAAGGTAAAAAATATTTAGCATTAAAGAATGGGTGTTTAACTGTTATTTCTAAAAAAGAAGATGCATCTAAATTAAAATTTGAATAAATAAATTAAATATTAAAATTATTAAATAAATTAATTGATACTATTTAAACTCCAACAATCTTTCTTATCTCTTATAATTTATTAATTTAATAAAAATATTAATTTAATAATATTAAAATTAATTAATTAAAAATATTATTAATATATATACTTATTTATAATTATAATGCCAGGACCACCAGCTGAAATTCAAGCAAAAATAGCACAAAACGCAGCAGATAAAAAAGCTAGAGAAGACGCTGAAAGACAACGTCAAATTATGGCAATGACAAATGACCCAAATTATGTAACAACACTTACAAGTTATAATGATAGTGAAGATAAGTATTTTGATAGTTTATTACAAAAAATTGGGTGGGCTTATGATAGTATTTTTACTGAAGCAGATGCTGATAAATTAGCAGAAGATGTTGAATTTTCAGAAGATGATATTACTGGACTTACAACAAAAGGGTTAAATAAAACTTCAGCTCCAAATAATACAACTAGTATGTGGAGAGAATTATCAGCTTCACAAACTGGAACTGAAAAAAAAATTGTTCATTATTTTGAGCAAGTATATAAAAAATTAGGTTGTTGTATGGGTAAAGATGAACTTACTATTCATATTCCAAGATATAATAGGGCAACTAAAAAAATGGAAACTACTGAAAGAACTATTGTAATTGATAGAGGTACTTGTAAAATTAACGGAATTGATTACAATGATGATAATTTTTCTGAATCAGGATATAAACCTGCTTGTGAAAGATTTATGAAAAGATTTATTGCTTTTCTTTTAAAATATGAACCAACAAATCCAATGATTAAAAAATATGGAGGTTGTTTAGCAAATAAGTTCTTATCAGAAGGTGTTAAAACTAATCCAAAATTATATAATATTATTAATAATAATAGAAGTTGTACAGTTAATGAATGTAGTGCTTCATCATATAAAAGATTAGGAGATAGAAAAAATTGTGAAACTGTTTTCTGTGAAGCAATTACAAATATTTCTGACATTGATGCTGGTCGTGATGCTTCATTGCAAACAAGTATTAGTCAAAATTGTGGATCATCAGTTGCTGATGATTATGCAAAAAAGACAGAAGATAAACCAGAATCAGAAGAGGATAAAATAAATACAGCTATTCAAGAAGCAGTAAAAGAATCTGAACAAAAACCAATTGATATAACTATTGCTGATGAAGAAGGTTTTGTATTTAACATGACTAATTTTTTTAATAGTATTAGTTCATTTTTTTCAAACTTATTTGGAAGTAATACTGAAAATTTTACTAACTTAAAAATGAATTATAGATATTTAATTATATTTGCTATGATTACATCAATCACTATTTATATTTATAGAAAACAAGTATTTAAAATTATTAAATATATATTAAAAAATCCTTTATATATACCATTGTTTTAAGAAATATTATATTACACTAACATATAATAATATGATTGATTATATTAAGAAAAATAAAGATATATTTTTAGTAGGTATTTTAATCATAGTTTTAGTATGTATTCAATATAGAGATAGATTGAAGGAAGGCTTTGAATCAACTGTTGCTAATTCTGTTTCAACAATAGAAACAAAGTTTAACCAAGCTTTTGGTGTTATTAATGCTGATAATGTTATAATGAATCAATCATTAACTGTTAAAAAAGATATAAAAACTGATGGTGAAATTTTAGCAAAAGGTCATATTAGAACTAATAGGAATGTATATGGTAAAAATATAAAAGCATCATCAATGTTCTATATGGATGATAATGGTAAAAATCTAACTTTAACAAAAGAAGAATTAAAAAAAATTAAATCAAGATTAGATTTAGCTGGTTATGCTGTTGATGGTGGTGGTTCAACTCATTTATTATTTTCTGATGATTGGCAAAATTTATATAATGGAGCTCAAATGGATGCTTGGTCAAATAATAAATGGGATAAGATTTATTTATTTAAAGGTTGGAAAGGAGAATTCGCAAAAGATGGTAATGGTAATGGAACAATGTGGACTTTTCAAAATAAAGATAAAAAAATACAACAGTTTACACCACAAGGTAATCAAATTAGTTCATATAAAATTACTTGGATTGGTTATTAAATAAAATAAATATAATTTTATAATATATATATATTATGAAATTGTTGAAATATATAGAAAAATATAATCAAATTATTATTATTATTTTATTAGTTATTGTTTTATTTTTATATACCGATGATTTAAAAATTGGAAAAATGGTAGAAGGATTTGAATCAACAGTTGCCAACTCTGTTTCTGTTGTTGAACAAAAATTTAACCAAGCATTTGGTATTATTAATGCTACAGATATTCAAATTAAACAAAATCTAAATGTAGATGGTAATATTACAGGTAAAAATGATGTTATTGCTAAGAGAAATATTATAGGTAAAAATGATGTTATTGCTGAGAGAAATGTAACAGCAACTGGTAATGTTAATGCAAAAAAAGATCTTAATGCCTCACAAAATGTTAATATAAAAAAGAAACTATGTATTGGTGATTCTTGTATTACAAGTTTAAAACCAACTAGTACTACACGGTACTCCTCTTGTCAAGATGCATATGGAAAAGATTTACAATATTTAGATAGACAAAATGCACAATGTTCTGCTGATGAATATTTATCTGGGTTTCAGTTTGGAAAACATAAGTGTTCTGGTAGTAAGATGCAATATAAATTAACTTGTAGAAAATTACCTGGATTATAATTTAATATAAAAAACTAATTTAATTAAATAATATATTATATTATTATATATTAATATGTCTTTGAACTTTGAATTAAAAAAAGAATATTTTAACACCTTTTTATTAGATGATAATGAGAATAATAATGCTACTGGTGATTATACTGGTGATATAGAAGAATTCAGTTATGTTAATCAAATTAAAAAGAAATTATTTATTTCTAAATTAACAATTACTATTGAAGATAATGCTATGTTCGCAACTGAAAAATATGGTAGAGATCTTGAATTAAAAAAAGGAGTTAAGTTGTATTATACAAGAGATAACATAAAACATTATATTATTGGAAATAATTTACCTATTATTAAAAATAAAGATTGGTTTTTATATGGTTGTCAAGTTGAGCAAAAAGATTTTAAAATAGGTAATAAGTTCTTACAAATTACTTTTGATTTTAATAAAACTAATAATTATATTATTTTAACAAAAGGTAATAGAATTACATTTGAATTATCTGACGATTTTCATAATTTAGAAAACCAAGTATTTAATATTGAAGGGTTTTATGTTAAAGTTTAAATTATTTTATTAAAATAATTATATATAATATAAATATATAATTATGTCTAAGACCTTATCTAATAAAGATGCTAAATTATTTATTAAAAACTTTCCAGAATTATCTGATAAAAAATTAAAACAATTAGAAAAAAATGTCATTATTTTATATCAAGACTCAATTGAATTAGTTGAAAGAATTGTAAAGAATGGTTTTACAGAAGATTTTAAAAATATTAATCAAAAAGAATGGATTAGATTTATCACGCAAATGATGGTAAAAGTTGATAAAGTAAAAGGAGTTCGTGGTCATGAAAAAATGGATTTATTATTAATGTTATGTATTTTTATTATTATTAAACACTTACCAATAGATCCAATATTAAAAGAATTATTAATTATAATTATTAGAGAGTTCTTACCAGAAATTATTGATAGTATTATTTTCGCAACTAAAAAAATGCATACATTTACAAGTAAATTATTTAAATACTTAAAAAAATTAATTTGTAAATATTAAAATTGATTTAAAATAAAAATTAAGTAACTATATATAATCATTATGAACTCCTTAAAAATTATCCAAAACGCATTATTAAATTCCGAACGTCTTTCTAAATTAGACTTCTCAAGTTTACAAAAGAAAATCCAAGATAAAAATTATATCCAAAACATCAATACATTTTTATCAAGATTATTTCAATTATATAATAATCAAATGGGTATTAATACAAAAACAACAAAACTTTTCTTATCTGCTTATGTTATGATGAACCATAGAGAAGTTGTAACATCTAATGATACATATGCTATTAAATTAGGTAATTATGCAATAGATATGATTTTACATTTAGATACTTTATTTACTAAACAAAAAGTAACATTAAAAGATTACAATAACTTTATGAATGCTTTCAACCGATATATTGAGTTTTTCCAAGTATGGCAAGAAAGAGATTCATTATTAATGGCTCGTCCATGTATTAATTCTTATTTTAATATTGAAATGACAATTGAATCACTTGAAAACACTGAACAAAAAGAAACTGATGAACAAATTAAATTAAGACAAGAAAAAATCTCAGATTTAAAAAGAGTATTAAAAAAATTAAAACAAAATATTAAAATTATCGCAGGACAAAAAGGTTTATCATTCTTAGAATCAAAAGATATGCCTTATTTCAAAGATGAAGAAATCTTTAAAAGTGTTGAACAAACTGTAAGAAAAGCATTTTGGGATGTTGTTTGTGAAAACTTTGAAAATGAAAAATATGATCAACTTATTGTATTATTAGGAGATTTAAAAACAATGATTATTGAATTAGTTCCAAATGCAAAATCAATTGTAGATGAGATGAATCAAGTTATTGATACTGAATTATTAACTCAAATGATTAATAATGGTTTATTGAATGACCAAGCAATTCAAACATATATTCATTATATTATCGCACAGATTGAAAAATTACAATCAGCAAGTGAAGATGAAAATACAAGAATGTTTAGAGAAAATATTGATACTATGATTAAGAATGGAGAAAAACGTTCATCAGTATTAAGATATTTCTTTAAAAATGCTTTTGCTAAATTAGAAAAAATTAAAGCAATTACATTAAGAATTAGAGCAGGTTTAAAACAATAAGTTATTTAATTAAGATTTTTTATTTTATATTCATACTATATAAAATAAAATGTTATTGTTGATTACTTCAAGTATTCCTAAAATAATATAAAGTTAATTGCTTGCATAAATAATCCTTCTTCTTCCTTTTTAGGTTTATTCTTCTTTCTTTTTTTCTTCTTTTTTTTCTTCTTCTTTTTTTTCTTCTTTCGTTTTTTAGTGTCTTTATCTTCTATTTGTTTTAATATTTCAAATGCTCTTTTATCTAAATCTTTCCAAGAAATATCATCCTTTTTTTTCTTTTTAATAAATCTTTTTTCAATACTTTGAAGATGTCCTTTCTTCCTTTTCAATTCACCTGATATTTGCCAACCATTTTTTCTGTAAAAGTTTAAAGCACTATCAACGGCATCTGCTCTTATAATATTAATCTTATTATCCTTAGCGTATTTTTCCATTTTTTTAATTAATTGTTGTCCTAATCCTTTTCTACCACCTTTTGTACAAATAACATCTAAATATATGTAATCACTTTCTTTCTTATCTTTAACCTTATAGAACATGATAAAACCAACATATTTATCATTTCTTTTTGCAATAAAACCTTCAATATCTTTTCTATTAAAGGCATCTTCAATATAATCTTCATCAATTATTTCTCTACACATATCAAATGCTTTATTTGTTTTGATTAAGTCTTTTTCTATTTGTGATTTTTTATTCTTATTATATTTAAATATTTTGGTATCAACCATAAAATATATATATTATATAAATATTTTTAATTTAAAAAATAGTAAAATTGAAAATATAATATTATTAAATGGCAGAATTAATAATTTTACCAACAGCTATATTAAGTATTTATGTATTACCAAGAATAATATTAAAAGTAAAAAGAATACTTGTTAAATATCAACTTAAAAAAAATTTAATGAAAAGAACATTTATATCAGATTCAAATGATATTTGTATTATATGTCAAGAAGATTACTGTGTAGTTAAAAAATGTACTGAATTATATTGTGGTCATAAATATCATAAAAAATGTATAGATAAATGGGTATATATAAAACCAACTTGTCCATTATGCAATGAAGGTATATTAATGAGAAATAGAAAAAGATCACACGTCTAATCAGTTTATAATTATCTATCAGTTGGTTTGATAAATGGTAATCCTAATTTATCAAATAAATCTTTCTCACTTTTTAAAGGTATTATTTTTTTACCTTTTTTTAAATTAAATTCATTGACGGTATATCCCTTCTTTTTTGCGTGTTCTCTCAATCTCACATTATGTTCTTTACTCCCTGTGAAATAATTAATAGCAGCATATAGATTTTCCATTGGAACAAATAAAATATCAATATGTCTAACTAATTTATTAAGTATGAATAATCCCATAAACTTCTTTTTTCCTTGTGCTAATTTTCCAATATATTTATACTCCTCACTTAATTTTTGAACTATTTCTGATACATAATCTTTTTTAATTTGTTCTTTTGTTTTTATATTTTTATGATATAATAAAAGATCTATATCTCCTGATTTTTTCTTTCCTCTTCTATAAGAACCCATTATTTCAAAGTGTAAATCTTTATCAATTGATTTTATAATCTGTTTTAATTCTTTTTCAAACTTTTGTATTTCTCTTCTTGGTAATTTTTCATGTAAATCTTCATAATATTTAATGCCTAATTGTTGAACATTAGTTAATTTTATATTACCTTTCTTATATTCTTTTCTTAATTGTTGTAAGTTATTTATACCTTTTTTCAATAACTTTTCTGCGAATTTTGGACCAATACCATCAATGCTTATTAATTCTTCTATTTTTTTTTGACTTTCTCTTAATTCTTTTAACTTTTTGATTTGTCCTGTTTCAATTGCTTCAAATATTTTATCAGCAGTACTTTTCCCAATTCCTTTTATTTTAATTAGTTCTTTTTTTGTTTTTGGTAACTTATCAATTTGTTTTAAGGCATAAAAGGCATTATCATATGCTCTTTCTCTGTATGGCTCACCCTTTGATTTATATATTTCTTTTAGTTCCATTATTTGTTGAAGTATTGATTCCTTCTTATCTGAAAATCTTCTTGGTGTTTTCTTTATTATTTTCTTTTTCTTTATTATTTTCTTTTTCTTTATTAATATAATTTTAGGAGTTTGTCTAATTTTTTCCTTTACTTCATAATGATTGTTTATAGTATCACATAATTCCTTCTTCTTTAATTTTGATTTTCCTAATCTTCTTGGTAATTCTTTATATAATCTTGTGGCTTTAATAACTTTTAATGTTGATGAATAACAATTTTCCATACTATGTATATAAAATTGTAATATAATAATTTTAATTAATAATTGTGATTTAAAAACAAGTCCATTATATAATTTTGTTTTTTAAAAATTAAATTATATACTTAATCAAATAATCCAGCCATGATATCATCAACTTTTGTGATTTCCTCTGCTACTACAGTTTTGATTAATTGTTTGGTGATTCTAATTTTTTTATGTTTTACTTGTTTATCAATTTTTACATAATGGTCATATGCTGATGATTTATTTTCTAATTCTTCAGTGTTTAATATTGTTTTTGTGATACCCATATTTTTTAATTGTCTTGCTAATTTTTTAATATCAGTTGTATCTTTTACTAATTGTTTTTTTATTGTGATAAATGCTTTATTTTGTTTTGTATTTTTTAATTCAATCAATACTTTTTTATTATTATTGAATGCTATTTTCTGTTCAACTAATGTATTATATTCTATTTTTTGATTTTCTAACATATTATTATATAATTGTAAAGCAATATCATAAGTACTATTGAAATGTTTATAATTTCCTGTTGTGTTATTTTGGAAAAAGTTAAATTTTACCATTGGATATAAATAATTCGTTTGATTTTTGTAAAATGAATATAAATCTCTATATTGGATATTTAATTGTTCTTCAATTTCAGTTTCATATTGTTCATGAAATAATTTGATATTTGTTTTTAAGATTTTGAATGTTTTTAATGATGGGATTGCTTTTAAGTTATTTCTTCCATAAAAATCTTTGGTAATCATTACATATTCTTCTCTTTCTAAATAGA
>PIVQ01000949.1 GCA_003354055.1 Desulfobacteraceae bacterium
CAAGGCCTTTAAACGAAGTACAAATCAAATACCTGAAAGCATTGGGGGTAAGCCCGGATATTTTTATAAACCCTTGAGCAAAAATCAAAAAATGCACAAAAAAATTCAACCAAGATCAGTAATAAAGGGTGCGGAATGTATGCTGTAACTCCGTATCATCAAATGTCGGGGATACAACAAAAATTGAAGAGGCCTCTTATTGCCCCTGTTATGAGATACTCGTTTTAGATATCATGGCGGCATGATTATATTATCGTTCAGTTGGTTGCGGTAAAAATCACATCAAGTTTTTATTGATATCCATTTTCCCATGCAAAATACCTATGATATCAATGTGACTGACTGAGTTTAGATAGAAAATGATGTGTTTCTGTGCAGGAAAAGAATAATATTCGGGTGAAATTTCAGGCCGTCGTCTTCCAAGTTCCGGGTTGGCCGCAAGTTGATTAAGCTTGTTTTCAATATCCTGAAGATATTTTTCAGCTTGTTTCTCACCCCAAGTCTCAACAGTATAATTCCAGATTTCAATTAAATCTGATTTCGCTGAAGGAGTGAGGCGGTATTTATGCATTCCTGACCTCAGAAACAATTTCGCTTACGGATTGATCAACAAATTCCCCCCGTTTAGCTTGATCAGCACCAATCGATAGTCGTTCTTTTAACATTTCAAGTTTCATGTGCTGCACCAATTCTTCGTTTTTTTCCCAGAATCGCAAAGCATCCCGAATCACTTCACTGGCGTTGTTGTAAAAACCTGATGCTACTTTTTGCTTAATTTTGCTTTCAAGCTCAGGCGTTAGTGAGATATGCATACTGCCCTCCTTATCTAAGAGACAACTACATATCATAATAACAAAACTACAAACATTGTCAATCTTTGTAGTTGTCCGTTGTTGTGCCCAATACGTACAGTCTTAAACCTTTAATGCGCCTCGCATATGAGCCAAAATGCTTCGCAATTTATGCTATTATGTTCTTGATTTTAGCAATCAGTTCAAATAAATTTGAACGAATCTTAAAAAATTTGATAGATTGGTTAGGATTTAGTTGACGCGCTTCATTTGGATATGTATAACTGATTAGAATACTTGATATTGTCATAACCAAAATGAAAGGAAAGAACACCATGGATTATAGCCTGATCAAAGAAAAAGCCACGGGGTATAAAGAGGATATGACCCTTTTTCTAAGAGACCTTATCCGGCTTCCCGGCGAAAGCTGCGGAGAAAAGCAGGTCGTTTTAAGAATTGAAGAGGAGATGAAAAAGGTTGGTTTTGATGAGGTACAAATCGATCCCATGGGGAATGTTCTCGGGTTCATGGGTGAGGGTGAGACCCTGATCGGCTATGACGCCCATATCGATACGGTTGCCGTGGGAAATAAAGACAACTGGAATTTTGACCCCTATGAAGGGTATGAAACCGACGAAGAAATCGGCGGACGCGGCGCATCTGATCAGCTCGGCGGAATCGTTTCCGCAGTTTACGGGGCGAAAATCATGAAGGAGATGAACCTTCTTGAGGGTGCGAAAGTAGTTGTGACAGGAACCGTCCAGGAAGAGGACTGTGACGGCCTTTGCTGGCAGTACATTATAAACGAAAGCAAGATCAGGCCCGAGTTTGTCGTTATCACTGAACCCACAAATAACAATATCTACCGGGGTCAGAGGGGACGTATGGAAATCAGAGTAGAAGTCCAGGGCATTTCCTGCCATGGCTCTGCTCCTGAACGGGGTGACAATGCCATTTATAAGATGGCAGAGATCGTGACAGAGGTTAAGGGTCTCAATGAAAGGCTCCTTGATAATGATTTCCTTGGAAAAGGAACCTGTACCGTATCCGAGATCTTTTTCAGTTCACCGTCAAGATGTGCCGTTGCTGATATGTGCGCCATTTCAGTTGACAGAAGACTGACTGACGGGGAGACCTATCAATCCGCCCTCCAGGAAATAAGGGATCTTGAAAGTGTAAAAAAATATAAGGGCGAAGTGACCATGTATAAATATGACAGGCCCTCTTATACAGATCTTGTCTACCCCACGGACTGCTATTTCCCCACCTGGGTGATTCCTGAGGATCATGATGCGACAATTGCAACGGTTGATGCCTTTAAGGCAATGTACGGAGAGCCGAAAGTTGACAAATGGACATTTTCCACAAACGGCGTTTCCATCATGGGACGGTATGAAATACCCTGTATCGGTTTGGGACCCGGCAAGGAAGAGCAGGCCCATGCACCCAATGAGATAACCTGGAAGGCGGATCTTGTTCAGTGCGCTGCTGTATATGCCGCAATCCCCCAAAACTACCTTGCGAAAAAATAACGATTTACAATATAAGGAGAGCGTATCATGTCAAATTTAGAAGCAATGATTAAAAGTCTTGGAGATCTGGATTTTAAGGATATGTACAACAATGATTTCCTTTTGACCTGGGAAAAAAGCGCTGATGAAATCCAGGCGGTTTTCCAGGTGGCGGATATTTTAAGAAAGATGAGGGAAGAAAACATCTCATCAAAAGTATTTGATTCTGG
>PIVQ01001814.1 GCA_003354055.1 Desulfobacteraceae bacterium
AAAATTTGCCATCAAAACGAAATTCTAAAAAATACAAGTACAAGGTTTTCCCCCAGAAAAGGTGTGTTTACATGCGGTATTTGGCTTTTCAGGTAGGACACTCGCTAAAAAAGGTAATTCATTCAGGAGCTTCTAACTCCTCGAAAAATGCTTCAAATAAACTCAAAATTTAACAGGTGCAAGGAAATGATCCAGGGAACAAAAAAATATTTTTGAAAAATTTGGGCAGCATGCCGTTCCTGAGGAACCGAATAAAAACCGACCATTATGGGACAAAAAGTTGAGGAGCCATTCTCCAAAACGGCTCCCTAGAATTTTCTGATTTTTTGGGAAGTCTTAGATACTAACCCGGGCTATCTTTGTAAGAAATATGACGAATATTCCCATGTCATTTGTTGTAAAAACTTGTCATTTCCAAAAACATGGCTCCAGGAGAGGTTATTTTTAGAAACCAGTCACGTTTACCACAAAGTCACATGGGAATGTTTTTGAAGCTCCAGGTATGTAAACCCGAGATGACCTACTACAACATATAAAAATTAAACAAAATTCTAGGGAGCCATTTTGGAGAATCGCTCCTCAACTTTTTGTCCCATAATGGTCGGTTTTTATT
>PIVQ01001815.1 GCA_003354055.1 Desulfobacteraceae bacterium
ACATTAAGTCGGTTTTTTTGTGCCCGAAATAAAGTGAAGTGTAGGTTTAGGCGAATTGAGAACCAAGCAATCGGAGGTTCACTCTTACAAGATACGTCCTGCGCCCACCACTTTCATAAACAAACCGACATTAAGTCGGTTTTTTTGTGCCTAAAATAAAGTGAAATAACAAAGAGCCACCTGTAGACGCTGAGCTTGCTCGCGTGAGAAGCGTAAGCTTCTAATCACTTACCACTGATACTTTATTTACGAGCTTTGCTCGTCGCGTCAGCAAGCTGCACGCCTACAAGTAAAGACAGCTCTAATCTTTAAATCTAAACTCCGAGCTTATTTATCCGTTGTAGACGCTGAGCTTGCTCGCGTGAGAAGCGGTAGCTTCTAATTACTTACCACCGATATAACTGGTACTTTATTTACGAGCGCTGCTCGTCGCGTCAGCAAGCTGTACGCCTACAGGTAAAGACAGCTCTAATCTTTAAATCCAAACTCCGAGCTTATTTATCCGTTGTAGACGCAGAACTTGTTCGCGTGAGAAGCGAGCGCTCAGAGCAAAACATTTACGAGCTTTGCTCGTCGCGTCAGCAAGCTGCACGCCTACAAGTAAAGACAGCTC
>PIVQ01000200.1 GCA_003354055.1 Desulfobacteraceae bacterium
AATATTCAAGGCAGCATAATAAACGGGCGGCTCGTAGGTCGCCTATATCACAAAACAAGGGAGCGCAGTTTCCACTTAAGAAATCTCGTTTCGTGGTCTAAGATTGGGGGTAGGCGCACCTCTATTTCCCATTGCCCGAATGCGTTTACACAACCAACTTAACGAATTGCGGGTGGTTGAGTTGCGTTTTTCAGATAATGAGACAGCTGAATTTTTTAATCAAAAAATGAATCTTAAACTTTCATTGGAAGAAATTAATATACTAAAAAATCGAACTGAAGGTTGGGTGGCTGGATTACAATTGGCTGGATTATCGATGAAATCTCGTAAAGACATCTCATCATTTGTAAATACTTTTGCTGGTAATGACCGATACATTGTTGATTATCTTGTTGAAGATGTTCTAAATCGGCAAGCAGCTGAAATTCAAAATTTCTTATTACAAACATCTGTTTTAAGCCGTTTGTCAGGACCACTTTGTGATTATGTTACCAATGTTCCTGGAAGTCAAAGTATGTTGGATGAATTAGAATCAGCCAATCTTTTTATTATTCCTTTAGACAATAAGAGAAAATGGTACAGGTATCATTATCTATTTGCGGATCTGCTTCAGGAAAGACTTAAAAATACACAATCGGATGCTGTTAGATTATTACATTTGAGAGCAAGTGAATGGTATGAAAATAATGGATTCGATGAATTTGCGATTGAACATGCACTTGCTGTAAAAGATTATGATCTTTCTTCTCGGTTAATCCAAAAAATGGCAGATAAGGTGTGGAAAAAAGGTGAAATTTCGAAAATGTTTAAATGGTTCGAGATTTTACCAAAAGATAATATTAGTACTAAGCCTAAACTATGTGTCCTTTATTCTTGGCTACTTGTTAAAAATGGGCAATATGAAAAAGCAGAAAATTATCTTAAGTTTGCAACTAAGATAACTGAAGTTAGAATTGAATCCTTAAGTACAGAACTTGGGGATGTATTACCAGCGGAGCTAAAAGAACTTCGTGGTTTGACTGCTCTTGTGTATGCCAGTATGGCTTCAATAAATGAAAACGAATTTAAAGTTTTTGAGTATGCCGAAAAAGCTTTAAGTTTTATACCTTCAGAAGATTTAGTTGCCAGAGGATGTGCATTGCTCATATCAGCTAAGGCTCTCTATCAGAAGCAAGATTTAGGTGAAAGTATAAAAATTTTTTCAGAAGTTAGAGAAATAGCAAAAAAAATACAGAATAAAAATCTCTATATTGAACCAGTTTGGCCAATGATTGCAATATATAAATTTTGTGGACAATTTAACAAAGTTATAGAAACGTATAAACAACTCCTTGAAATAGTAAGTGAAGAAGAGTTGGCTCAAACATTAGTTGGTGCATCGATATTAGTGCTTTGGGGGGATGTCCTTCAAAAACAGAATAAATTAGATGAGGCTTTGCATTACTCAACCATTGGGGTAAATGTATTAGAACAGGGGATCGATGTCGGAACTTTATGTATCGCCTATTTTATCCAATTAAAAATTTTTGGTGCAATAAAAGATGATTCCAGTGCAAAAAAACTGATTAAAAAAATGGAGGAATTAGAAAATGATAATGATTTACCCCTATGGGAGAAAGGGCGGAGTCAAGCTCAGATAGCCAGTTATTGGCTAAAAAAAGGAGAATTAGAGAAGGTTTCCCTTTATATTGAAAAAAACAAGTTTAAAATTGATGAAGAAAAGGTAGCTTATAGACTTCCAGGGCTTATGTTATTTGCTAGATATTTAGTTGAACAGGATCGTTCAGAAGAGGCTATTAAATTAGTAGAAAGCATACTTGAAATATTAAAAATTCCAGATGGGAATGAGTTTCAGTTGGAAGTGATCTTAATTAAAACTTCTGCATATCATAAATTAGGAAATCGTGACGAATCATTAAAAACACTTTCTGAGGCGTTGACTTTATCGGAAAATTGTGGATCTATCAGTTTTTTCCTTAATGAAGGAAAACATATTTCTGATCTTTTAGAAAATATTCGTAACTCAGATATTCAAATTTCACAAAGTTATGTTGAGGAAATTTTAACTGCTTTTGGTCAAACAAAAACATTTGAAACAGAGATTGGTTTTATTGATCAATTAAGTGTACGTGAAATGGAGGTGCTTAGACTAATGGCTGAAGGAAAGTCAAATAATGAAATATCGGAACAACTCTTCATAGCACTTAGTACGGTCAAGACTCATGTAAGAAAAATATATAGAAAATTAAATGTACATAATCGTATTGAAGCTTCAATAAAAGCTAAAGAACTAAACCTCCTATAAAAAATTACTTAGGCCCAACCTTCCATTTGGCAGCAAGTGCGATCAAACGATTTATGTTGTCAATTCTAAGTTTCGATTTAATTCTGTCTTTATAAGTCCCAACTGTTTTAATACTCAAATTAAGCATATTTGCAATTTCTCTAGAAGTCAGCCCTTCTCCAATCATGTCAAATATTTCTAACTCTCTTATGGTCAGCCGCTTGAGAGGGGATTCGGCATCCTCTTTCCTGGAAGTGCTAAGTTGCTTCAGCAGGGTCGTTTTAATCCCTTCACTTATGAACAACTCACCGGCGAGGACCTCTCTTATCCCTCTTATGACACATTTTGGGGCCTCATGCTTCATGATATACCCTTTTGCACCGGCCATTATCGTGCTTTCTGCATATAAGGACTCATGATGCATAGAGAGAATCAGTACAGGTATTTGTGGATATGACTGCTTCATTTCATGAAGCACTTCAAAACCGCTTCCGTCTTCAAGAGTTATATCCAGAACGATCACGTCAGGAGATATTTTGGGAATTTTATGTAAAGCGTCCTTAACAGATGAACAACTATCGCAGACGATCATGTCCTCTTCATAGTTTATTATTTCAATCAATCCAATTGAAAACAGTGGATGGTCTTCAATTATAAAAATACGGTGCTCCATTTACGGCCTCTCTTGTGGGTTAATTGAAAGCTGTGACCTGGGGGCAAGGTTTCAATTTATCGAACCATGTTAAAATCCAAATTTCTAACTCTTCTCCTGGGGGAAATACACATTGACAGACGTGCCTTTACCTATTTTGCTATCAATGAATATGTAACCGCCAAGCTTTTTGACAATTGATGCGGTTATTGGTATTCCCAGTCCTGTTCCCCGGCTCCGATCCTTTGTTGTAAAATACGGTTCAAACACGTTTTTAATATTTTTCCTGTCTATGCCATGGCCGGTATCTATAATTTCTAATTTGATAAAGTTTTTTTCCAAATTGTTTAGTTTAAGGCAAGTATCAAATACGTTGATAGTTAAGACACCTTCATTTCCAATGGCATGAGTCGCATTTGTTAATAGGTTCATTACTACTTGGTAGATTCGATCTGGAGAAGCATCAATAACAGACTCAGAAGTAATTTTTTTTTTAAGTTTGATTCCCTCTGGCAGAATGGTTCGGTATAAATCAATAATTTCATTGATCAGTTCACTTAAGACAACATGGCATTTTTCAGTATGTTTTATTTTTTTATTATTCAGTGTTTTTTTATTATTCAGTATTTGATTAACTGCTTTTTCGCTGTAATTTATTATCTGATCAATATATTTCCCGGACTTATCCGGGTTATTCAGATTTCGTTTTGCCAATAGTGAATATGCTATGATTCCGGAAAGAATGTTATTGAAATCATGCACTATCTTCGAATCAGATATCCCAATCGATTCTGTTGTTTGAGGGTGTTGAGCCTGTGTCTCGAAGAATCTTGTAAAATTACTTTTAACAGCAACATCATTTAACTTTTTTGTAAAAATATTACAATTCAATAGAATAACCTTTAAAATATTGATGATTAATTGCAAGGCATTTTTTTATTAATGATCTACATCAGAGTTGTTTTATCATTACAAAAATATCCTAATCCTTTTTTCCTTATTTCATCCCCATGCCAAAAAAAATCGCACTACCCTTGAGCCCAAAGATTTGATATCGGTGTATGGTTTCCATTTCACGGCATCAGGGCTGAGAAAAATTTTGACGTTCTTAAAGAATTTTTTTTGGTTGAAATTGATTTTTCTTTTAACATTGCTGTCGTCCTTTACTTGATACTCCGGATAACTGAAATCAAAGGCAGTCCCAGGTCATTAACGCGGTTGAGAATACCATGCAAAGCTGCCTGATCAGAAACGTTAACCCGTATTTTTGTTCTTGTGTTTTTTGACTGGATAATCTGGCCTTCAAACCAGTCTGACCAAGCTCCTTCAAGCCGCCCCATCACCTCAATCTCATAGACCGATGCCCCATGCCACGGGAATTGTTCTGTCATAGCTGTACTCCTCATATGGTTATATTAATCTAAACACAAGACTAATCCGGATCACGGATGAGCACATCATCCCAAAGGATGATTTTTAGGGATGAATTTTGAAATTTTGGATGACTTTTAGGAAATGTGGAGGGCTTTTAGGAAATGTGGAGCATTGTGTCTCTAAATTGGGCCCAAACGACTAACTGAAATAATTTGTACCGGATTAACCGGCAAAATGACTGGCTGCCGATCGGATCAAAGTGGCCAGGCTGAAGGATTGCTGGATAATCGGATCCAATCATCAAGGCTTGTAGATCGGGTAATTGTCGTAATCTTTGTAAAAGCCGCCTTTTTCAAGATAGGCAGCATCCAGATGCGTTTTGAATTCTTTCCCAAATCCATGCGGATTCTTGTATTTGGCAAGTATTTTTTGCCAAATACCGGCCTGTTTCATTTTTAACAGCTCCTGGTCCATGGTGCGGATCAAACCTTTTTCAACCCATGGTGATTTCCGTGAGACCATCGGTACAAAATGGAATCGAGTAAAAAACCAATTGACATCAATCTCTACCAATTGATCTCTCACCCCCTTTTTTTCTGCCCACCAATTTGTCCAGGTCGACGAATTAATGACCAAATCTCCCCTTTTCTTAGCAAGCATGATGGGAATTCTTTCAAACTTGGGAACTTCATTGATAGTATATCCGTCTGCTTTTTTTAAGAAAGCGGCAGCCCATCCGTTGCCAAGGAAATCAACGATCTCGTATGGCTTCAGTCCTTCAAGGGAAGTGAAACCTTTTACTTTTTCGGCAAGTTCGACATTGTCTTGATGAACAAATACATTCCAATAATTGGGCATGACGCTCTCTTTGCCAAAAACGGCATATTTGAATCTCGATCCAGTAGGGGTGGTCAACATGACGTCGGCTTTACCTTTCTCGATCATCTTCTGGCTTCTTTTCCAGGGTAAGAAGACGTGTTCTGCCTTTAAACCGAGGTTGCTGCAGATGTGATTCGAAATTTCAACCAAAATGCCGTTGGGTACATTGTTTTCCAGCCAGCTTATTGGCGCTGCATCTTCCATATACACTATTTTAACGACAGGTTTGTCCGTGGCCAAAACCGGCCCGTACATGAATGAAACAAGCAAAGCAATTATTAGACTAATTGGTACCGGCAGTTTCACTTTCATTGTCTCTCCTCCTTGATTTGTACGATATAGGCTAAACGGGGTGTCTACAATGTCGGGGGCGAATCAAACTATGAACTCCTGTTAATATATCAAACTTATATTTCAATTCAAAGCTATCTTCTCCCTCTTCAAAGATCAATAAGTCCAAAACTTATTATTCAGTAGGCGCACAGCCCACCAAATAACCAACCGTTACCGGTCGAAATCGGTAAGCGACTGTATACTGATTGGGACAAGAAGGCCTGTTTAGAATATGAAAAGAAGTCGAGAACCTACAGATATATAGGCGATGAGCTGATTGTATTCTAAATCCATATTTTTTATTATTCCCAATAATTAAGCTATCAATTAAAGGATTTATGAAAAGGAGGTGTCGTTCAGATTGTCTCTATTTTTTTTGGGGGGGGGATATGGTTTTCTGACGAATGACATACACAATAGATCAATCTATGATGTGAGATTCGGTGCTCAATTACTCAATCGTAAAAATAGCTCCAAAGTATGCGTCTCTGCTTAATACAAAATGATCCAATTGGATCGAAAGCAGTGATAGAGCCGAGCTACCCTTTTCTAAACTTGACTGGATCACATGCTTTGAAGCAACAGAGTTGACGGGATTCAGCTATCCAAATACCTATTACCATCATTAAAGGAGTCTCTAATGAGAAACAGAAAATCGATTAAGGGCTTGATTGTACTGATTAATTTGATCATGGTTTCTGTATACTATGATCCTGCCCTAGCCGATATCAAGGCAAGCAGATTGATCGGGGTTGCACCCCTTGGTGTCAATTTTTCAGCCGGAGCTGATTCCAGTACCGCTGGGAACAGGCCTTTCCATGAGCGGTTGTATTCCTGGGATTTTGGAAATCCGACCAGTGACATCTGGGCAGTTTCCGGAAAATCTAAGAATACAGCCAATGGCCCTATTACGGCGCATATTTTTGAGACCCCCGGCACCTATGTTGTTAGCCTGACCGTTGCCGACGGCAACGGTCCTGTTTCAACTGAGCAGGTCGAGATAATGGTTCAGGATCCGGATGAAATTTATTCAGGTGGCAATACCATCTGCTTCAGTGACACCACTAATAATGATTTTCAAGGCTGCCCTTCGGGTGCCGTACAGATTGCAACTGACGATATTTCAGCAATAAAATCCGAAATTGCAACAGGAAAGAGGATTTTGCTTGGCCGAGGGTCATCCTGGACCTCCACAGGGGTCAATTCAAATGAAAGAAATATCGGCCACTCAATTGAGGGACCGGTTACCATCGGGGCATATGGTCCCCGCCTGAACCCCGACGAGCGCGGAATCTGTGAAAACGCCCCTGAAATCAATCTGGAGTACCCAATTGCTTATGGGGAGGATGGATATCAATACCCCGGCTTATTTGCTATCAGCCGCACAAACGACTGGCGGATTCACGACATTAACTTTAATGCCAACACCGATTACAACAGTCTTTCAGGCGGTGCAACAGACGTCGGACCATTTTTATTTTTGCGTGTAAAGAGTTCTGGATTCAGGACGATGATCTCACTCAGCCACTACAAGACTGCCGGTCATGATCAATTTATGATTGTTGATAGTGATCTTTCAGGGGCTTACAACAATGTAGTATATACAGGATCAGAAAATCTGGTTTTAATGGGAAATGACATTCGAGATGCAGCCACCTCCCATGTTGTAAGAGTATGGCAGGCCTACTCAGCGGTTATCAGCCACAACCGTTTATCAGGTTCATCCCTGACCAATAACCGAGGGCGTGCGGCCCTGAAGCTTCATGGCCTTCGGGAAGAGCTGCTGGATACGGAATATGGGATACTCAAAAGAACCCGTCTGGTCGTACTTGCAGATAATCTATTTGGCGGAAGCGGTCCCTGGCCAGTTTGCATCGCCCCCCAAAATGCAGTTCGGGACGAACGACTATCAGATATAGTAGTGGAAAATAACCGATTTCTTTCCGACTATGGCAATCTGAGTTCAAGACTTGTCTCGGTACCCCTTTCCATACACGCAAGGGACGTCAGTGTCCGTAATAATATTATTGACGGTAATGGTGGCGGTAATGGATTTAAAGCTATAGTGGTATCAAAATTCGGAATTGAGCCTCAACCAACAGGCATTCAAATTTATAACAACACCATATTAAAAACTGAGGTTAACGACCCCGCCTACGGTTACAGGCTTTATGCAGGGATTGAGGTGGAAGATACTGGTGAAGACATCACTATTATGAACAATCTGGTTGTATTCCCCGAAGATGATTTTGTAGATCAAATATTTTTGATCCGCAACAGGGACAGCTCAATAATAACCGAAAGCCACAATCTCCTGATTCAGACAAATGATCATGGATTGAAAGATCCGGAAAATGCTGACCCCATTCAGCGTGATTACAGTATAAAGGAGGATTCCCCGGCAATCGACTTCGGAACCACCGTCCCTGTTTTCAATGATTTTTCAGGGGCACCCAGGCCGATCACAAATCCTTATGATGCTGGTGCTTTTGAGAATCAGGCCATACCGGACCCTGAGCCAGAACCTGATCCTGAATTTTCAGCCATCTACACCGGTATTGGACCTTTTGGCGTAAATTTTGCCGCAGTTGCTTTTGACGACCCCCAAATCGACAGCCCCTTTCACAACAAAAACTATACATGGAATTTTGGAGATCCAAGCAGCGGAACATGGGCAATCTCGGATAAACCAAGAAATTCGGCACAGGGACCTGTTACAGCACATATATTTGAAACCCCCGGCACTTATGTTGTAACACTGACCGTAACCGAGAATGGCGAAACATCTGATACACAATACTTCCAAGTGGTCGTCGAAGATCCGGATGAGATATATGCCGGTTCAGATACTATCTGCTTCAGTGATTCTGAAAACAATGACTTCCAGGGCTGCCCTGAGAGTGCCATGCAGATTGTAACCGATGATGTTTCAGACATCAAACTGCACATTGATACGGGAAAGAGAATACTTTTGGGCCGGGGATCAACCTGGGCATCAACAGGAACCGATCCAGGGGAAAGAAATATAGGCCGCTCAATTGAGGGACCCGTTACCATCGGAGCCTATGGTAACTGCCAGAACCCTGACGAGCGCGGAATCTGTGAAAATGCCCCTGAAATCAATCTGGAATATCCCATTGCTTATGGAGAAGCCGGGTATCAATACCCATCCTTATTTGCCATAAGCCAAACAAACGACTGGCGGATTCATGATATCAATTTTCACGCCAACACCGATTACAACAGTCTTGCAGGCGGGGCCACAGACATCGGGCCGTTTTTATTCTTGCGTGTAAAAAGCCAAGGATTCAGAACGATGATCGCTCTTAGCCATTACCGCACTGCCGGCCATGATCAATTTATGATCGTTGACAGTGATCTTTCAGGAGCAGAAAATAACGTAGTGTACGCAGGATCAGAACACTTAGTCCTGATGGGAAATGATATCAGAGATGCAGCAACTTCACATGTTGTGAGAATATGGCAGGCCTACTCGGGGGTAATCAGTCACAACAGTTTATCAGGTTCATCTTTGAACAATAACCGGGGCCGCCATGCTCTGAAACTCCACGGCATTCGGGAAGAGCTGCTTGATACGGAATGGGGAATTCTCAAAAGAACCCGCTTGACCGTAATTGCAGATAATGTCTTTGGCGGAAGCGGGCCCTGGTCAGTTGCCATCGGCCCCCAAAATGTACTTAGAGATGAACGGCTCTCAGATTTGATAATCGAAAATAACCGCTTTCTTTCCGATTATGGCAACCTGAGTTCAAGACTTGTCTCGATACCCCTTTCCATTCACGCAAAGGACGTCAGTATCCGTAATAATATTATTGACGGGAATGGTGGTGCTGGTTCAATTTTGGCTATAAAGGTATCCAAATATGGTATTGAGCCGAGTCCTTCAGGCATTCAAATTTTTAACAACACTATAATTAAAACCGAAGTTCATGACCCCAATGGATCTTACAGACTTTATTCAGGGATTGATGTGGAAGATACGGGTGAAGGCATTACGATTATGAACAATCTGGTTGTATTTCCGGAAGATGCCTTTGCAGATCAAATATTTTTGATCCGCAACAGGGACAACTCAATCATAAACGAAAGTCATAATCTTCTGATCCAGTCAGACGATCACGGATTGAAAATGCCTGATCACAGTGCTCCTCTTTTAAGAGATTACAGTCTCGAAGGTTTTTCACCCGCAATTGATCAAGGGGTGACTCTCCCTGTGTTTACAGACTTTTCAGGTGCACCCAGAGACATCAACATGCCTTTTGATATAGGTGCTTTTGAATATTAGAGTGATTGTCAAAAAAACGTTCCGAAAACCATCAATAGAAAAGGCAATCACCAAAAGGCAAATCGATTGTAGTATGCGGTATTTATTACCTTAAGTGGTAGAAAGAGATACTATGGTTTCGAAACATGTTTTTGCGATTTGCTATAGACAATAACCGATTGCAAAAAATTAATGATCTGCCAGACATGAAAGAGTCGGGCAGATCATTCGTACCAAAAAATGTGGTTGGTTGACAGATGTAAACATGCAGACTCCGGTTAGCTCGGGGCAAGAATCAGACTCCAGACCCTTTTATTTTTTTTCGAAAGGAAAAATGAAGATGAAACGTATTACTATTTTATTATTTATGATGTTGTGCTTATCTGCCCAAGTGGTATCTGGCGAACCTATCATTGCTGACCATACTGCAGTAAATGATTTTGATCAAATTCCGGCGGAGTATATTGCCAAGGTGAAGGAAATGCTAATTGTAGTGGCCGCAGAATCCCATGGCCTTGGCTATCATTATGCACTCCAGCTACTCGGGGAGTCCGATCCAACCTATGCAGTTAATGTGAACTGGAGTGGGGCACCGGAGACATTTACAAATGAATATCTTC
>PIVQ01000950.1 GCA_003354055.1 Desulfobacteraceae bacterium
GCCTCTGATGACGAAGCTGCCATTGAAAAAACATTTGGTGTCAAACCTGTTGACAGCAAATGCTGGCTG
The DNA here is from genome assembly GCA_003354055.1 of Desulfobacteraceae bacterium. The sequence continues at coordinate 70 of PIVQ01000950.1, forward strand.
CCCGGCGTCATGAGCCGTAAAAAACAGATTGTACCTGATCTGGAAAAAACTTTCGGCTAATTGCCTGGCCAATAAGCCTGGGTCAATAGCCTAGGCTTGCGCCTGACAAGTACCGTCTGAAATAGAAAAGGGTCTGGAAAACATGGTTTTCCAGACCCTTTTTTTATTTTGTAACCCTGGCAACCCTGTTTTTGGCGGGCGCTAAGGATCGGCTCCAAAATTACTTGATCTTTTGTTTTCAAAATACCCAGTCTTTTAAGGGGTTTTGGAAACAATTTAGATCAAGTTATTTTGTAACGATTCCTAAACTTCTGCCTTCAAAGGCTGATTAAAAACGGCCTGTATTTTTTCAGACAGCATGGCCACATCAAAGGGTTTATAAATATAGTCATTGCAGCCATTTGCAATCATCTGCCGGATTTCGTCTTCCTTGGAATATCCTGAACAGACCAGCACCCTGGTGTCCGGGCTGATGGTACGCAGTTTCTCGTAGGTATCATACCCGCTCATCCCCGGCATGACCATATCCAGGATCACCAGGTCCACACCAAATGGTTCGGCTTTCATTATCGAAATGGCTTCGGAGCCGCTTTCAGCCACAAGCACGTCATACCCAAGGGTTTCCAGCATCTCAGAACAGACTTCAATCACCCCTTTTTCATCATCCACCAGAAGGATTCTGCCCTTTCCTGAAACAATCGGGGTCAGTTCCTGTTCCATTTCTTGGGGACTGGCACAGGTTTTGTCTGCTCTGGCATCGGTTACCGGCAGATAAAACATGAACTTACTGCCCTGCCCGGGCCGGGAATCCACCTTAAAGACGCCTTTATGACTTTGGATGATACCATAGGCCGTTGCCAGACCAAGACCGGTTCCCTGGCCCCGTTCCTTAGTGGTGAAAAAAGGATCAAAGATCCGGGCCATGGTGGCCTTATCCATACCTGTACCCGTATCAGCCACAGAAATTTTGATATAGGGACCGTCCTCGTCTAAGCATAGCTCATCCATTTTCCGGCTGTCCACCACGATATTTTCAGACTGGATCGTTATCTTCCCGCCGTTGGGCATGGCCTGCCAGGCATTGACATAGAGATTCATCAGCACCTGCTTGAGCTGGCCTTCATCCACAACCGCGGTCCAGAGGTTCTTCTCCAGGCGCTGATCAATGATAATATCCTTTTTGGTGCGGCCAAACATCTTGGCAGACATTTTAAGCAGGAAATTCATATTGATCTTGCAGGTCTCATGGCAGTTTTTCTGGGCAAATCCAAGAAGCTGACGGGCCATCTCAGCACCGTTATTTACATATTCATCAATATTAGACAGCCGCCTGAACACATCAGACTCCCGGTCAAACCCACTTCTAACCAGGGAGGCATAGCCCTGGATCCCCATGAGGATATTGTTAAAATCATGGGCAATACCGCCGGCCAGGGTGCCGATGGCTTCCATCTTCTGGGCCTGGCGCAGCTGATCTTCCAGTTTGAGGCGCTCGGTCACATCACGGCCCACCGCATAGACTCCTAGCTCCTTGGTTTCAGACTCGTCACCGGGCAGGGCAGAGGCTTTAAGTTCCATAAAGGCAAAGGCAGAATAGGGATCGTATTTAACCTGGTGGTCATTGGCCTTTTTAAACCGGAAGTTGATTTCAAAGCTGCCGGTCCGGTTCAGATCCTGCGACACAGCCCCCACAAGATCACAGGACCTCTGCCGGTCATCCTCGTGAAGCAGGTCTTCAAAGGGCATGCCCATAAGAACCTGCCTTGGGAAACCTAAGACCTTTTCAAACTGATGATTTACAAAGGAAAAGCACCCTTTGGCATCCAGGGTGAAGATCAGGTCGGGAGAGTTATTGACCATGTACTGATATTGCTTTTCAGAGGCGTCGAGACGGGCGGCAAAGGCCTTTTTCTCATCAATGAGATTCCGCTGGGTTACACCGTTTTTAACGGTCTTAACCAGGTCGGCATACTCAAAGGGTTTTTTTAAGTAATCCCAGGCACCGAGTTTTAATGCCTTGACGGCAGATTCCACAGATGCGAATCCGGTCATGATGATGACCAGAACCTCGGCATCCATTCCGAAAATATGTTCCATAACCTCATACCCGTTCATTCCGGGCATGGAAATATCGAGCAGGACCAGATCAAACCGCTGGCGCGCAAAGAGGGATACCGCTTCCTCACCGTCATAGGCACCGGTGACCTGAAAGCCTTCCCGCGCTAAACAACGGGCAATATTATCAACAATACGATGCTCATCATCAACAACAAGAATCTGTTCAGGTCTCATAAAAACTTTCCGTTTGGTCATCTATTCCATTGTTTCAACCCTTAATAACCTTTTCATAGCAGACCAGACCGCAACGCAGGCAACGTCCTGCTTCTTCATTGGCGGCGTCAGATGAAAATCCTGTGGAAAACAGGTCTTTTCTCTCGTCTCTGGATGCTGCAAG
>PIVQ01000951.1 GCA_003354055.1 Desulfobacteraceae bacterium
AGGGCGTGGTATATCAACCGCCGGTCCGGATGGGATGTCCGGCCTGATATAGTAGTTCTCAAAATTCCGTTCCGATTCAATTTTTAGCTGCAGTGGTTGCACAGCAAATGACGCTTTATTCTCCAACATTTTGTGACTGAAGAGGTATTCTAACTGCGTTTTTTTGGGAACATATTTTTGTCATTTGCTATAGAACAATTTTAAGCGGTTCTAAATTCGTTCCGCAAAACATCGTTAATGCTGTTACACAGCACGATATTTTTACGCTCCACTTCATTAAGACCCGCTAAAAAATTGCAATCTAATGACTCGGACACCCCATCCGAACCTACCCGGCATAGGAACCGGTATAATTCCTTACGTACAATCTTGTGATTGGTTGAATAAAACGACCCGAAGCAAACACAAATATTCCAAGTTGACGGTCAACGTCAGGATAATCAACGCCCACAATGCCGTTGTTATATATCTACCGCCTTAATGCCAAAGTCAGATTCCCTCTTACATATCCGACAATAGCTTACATTATAGCCGGAACTGTCAACTATCTTTTTTACAAGTTGGATATCGGATTCCGGTGTATGCATCCCGAAACAAACTTGCTTCAGGCATTTCTTTGGAATGATAAACGGACCTGAGTGTTCGCGGATAATTCTACATTCATTTTCATAGCGCCATCCCTCAGCTTTTACAATCAACACTCTTTTCAGGAGTTCAATTGTGAAATGATCATAGAAATCATCTGTAATATGCTCAGGAATGCTCTCGATCAACCAATCCGAAAGAGGGTTCTCACCGTATTTAATATCACTGACACCAACAATTTTATTCACCTTGTCTAAAAAGAAGCTCTCTGTGAATTCATACAACAGGCAAATACCACGATGTTCATCCGCGTAATGAGACCATAATAGAGACTCTTCTAAGCTCAAGGAGAACGAGCACACACCAATTTTTGTCATTCTTAGTTGAATATCATCAACGAAAGTATCAGTGCCTGCTATTTTAAGCAAAATTTCCTGCTTCACTCCTGAGGATTTTGATGCGGCATATTTGGCAGACTTTCGGAGGTCAATCTGACAATCGAACGGGTCGTTAAGTTTTGATGGGAGGGCGAAATACAACGACCCATTCACGAGCGAGTCAATTAGATTCTTGTTGATGAATCTATATTTGAAGTACCTATAATCATCCATAATAAATTTGGATATCTTGCGGATATGAACGATATCCAGTTCCGACTATCTCCTTTTTATTTCCCGAGTAAATCGATTCAAATAGACAACTGATTTGGAGAATATCAATACCCTGTTCCAAATTGCAACCCTCAACTTATTATATAAAGCTCTTTACCCAGCACCTTAATTATGCTCATACTTGGATATGTTATCTCATTTGGGATAGCCGACATCAAATTAGCGTCTCCTGATTATTACAAAATATTCTGGTTGGCACTCCTATCAACAGCATTGTTCGCGTTTCCCTATGAAATTACGTACAAGCAGGGGAGAAGGGACAATTTGCCAAACTATGTTATTTATAGAAGCATTTTTCTTCTTTATTTTTGTCCATTTTTGGCTGGCATTGCCATATATTATTTCGGATAGAACATCATGTATAACTCATCACGGTATCAAGCCCTCATAATAGAAATACATTCTAAAGACACCCGCTGAAAATCGACTTTATACACAGATTTCTTTACCGGTCCTTGCCGGTGGTCCATTCCCTCTGCCGGAAAATTTTTGACAATTTTTAAGCTTATTATGCCTTAGCATGCCAAGTGGGCTAGGCAGCGGTGGGGTGAGGGGGTGGAGTTGCGTGAAATTTCCGGGGCCTCACGGACTGAGAGAACCGGAAATTTCCGCTTCGGAAGCAGTCAGGACGACTGCTGGAGATTAAACGGAATCCCCCTCGCCCTGCCGCTGCCGGGTTTTGAATGATAAGGATCGGCTCCAAAATTACTTGATCTTTTGTAACGATTCCTTAGTGCCAGTCAATAAAAAAAGGCCAGGCCCCGGGAAAGGGGGCCTGGCCTTTTTCTCCTCCCGGAGTGGGAAAGGGGGATCCGGGAAGAGAGTTACGAGAGGGCCGGCAAGGTGTTAGGCCTTTGTTCTATAAAGGAAAAGATACAGGGAAGTGTACATTTTCAAAACAGCCGTGCCTTCGTTGGGTATTGCTATGCTGGTTAAAGCTCCGGCGGTTAAGCACTCAGTGGTTCAGTTACCGCCGGTCCGTTGACAACCTTGAGTTTGGGGGATTCATCTTTTTTCAGGACAAGGTTGGTTTTTACTCTTGCCGGCTTTTTATGTTCTGTATAGTGAACCAAACAGGCCTTGGGACAGGTTTCCACACAGATCCCGCAGTATACGCAGGAAAAGGGGTTGACCTCCCAGGTCTGTTCCTTTCTATTTACGGTAATGCACTGGGACGGGCATTTTTTGGCGCAGATGCCGCAAAGTGTACATTCGTTGACTTTATTGGCCAGTTCACCCCTTGCATTCTTAAATCCGGGGCGCACCTC
>PIVQ01001816.1 GCA_003354055.1 Desulfobacteraceae bacterium
AACGAAAATCCCAGTCGCTGGTTGGTTTTCGCAAGGTTACTGTCGAGACACAGCGCTGGTCGTTTGGCGAACGAAAATCCCTGTTGCTGGTTGGTGTTCGCAGGGTTACTGTCGAGACACAGCGTTGGTCGTTTGGCGAAAGAAAATCCCTGTTGCTGGTTGGTTTTCGCAAGGTTACTGTCGAGACACAGCGCTGGTCGTTTGTCGAAAGAAAATCCCTGTTGCTGGTTGGTTTTTGCAAGGTTACTGTCGAGACACAGCGTTGGTCGTTTGGCGAAAGAAAATCCCTGTTGCTTGTGGGTTTTCGCAAGGTTACTGTCGAGACACAGCGCTGGTCGTTTGGCGTAAGAAAATCCCTGTTGCTGGTTGGTTTTCGCAAGGTTACTGTCGAGACACAGCGCTGGTCGTTTGGCGAAAGAAAAACCCTGTTGCTGGTTGGTTTTTGCAAGGTTACTGTCGAGACACAGCGTTGGTCGTTTGGCGAAAGCAAAAACTCATTCTTTGTTAGCTGGTTTCAACTGGCCATAACAAAGGGTAAAATGCATGCTACGCACGACACTTTACCCTCGTCGTTATGGCCCATTAAAACGGCAGAATGTCGTCGGCTTAAT
>PIVQ01000201.1 GCA_003354055.1 Desulfobacteraceae bacterium
GCACCTTTGCCAAGGTTTCGGGTATGCCGGATCAGATGGCCATTCCCCTGTTTTAGGGTTGAGGCAAAATTGAGGGGTAGATCTTCACTGCCGTCATCCACCACAAGGATATCAGGGTGCAGCAACCTGCATCCGTTGAATACCTCTAACACGGTTTTTCCGTGGTTGTAGAGGGGAATGACAATGAGGATGCGTGATTGATTTCGGGTCATTTGAAAACCGTTCCTAATCGCAATAAACGGACAGATCGTCAAACAACTGGCTTGAAAACAGCAGTTTTCTGAATTTAACCAGGCTGTCGTGGAAAATGGTTGTGTTGTCGTACACCTGAAATTCTTCGTTTAAAATTTCATAGATTCTGGAGGTTCCCTTACCTAAGCCGTCGGCATTTCTAAATGACAGTGCCTGGAGATCTGCCAGTACTTCCAGTGTCACCACATGTTTTGCCTGGCTAACCAGACGGAAGGCCTTTCTGGCAGCTACTGTGCCCATGGATACCACATCCTGATTTGTGGCATTACAGGAGATGGAATTGACACTCATGGGGTTGGCCAAATTCCGGTTTTCAGCTGTGGTGGAGGTGGCCAGGTACTGCGCTCCCATAAATCCCATGGTCAGTCCTCTTTCTCCGGGAATCAGATGCTCGGGAAGGCCTTCATTGAGATTTTTGTCCAGAAGCTTGTTGGTACGCCGTTCAGACAGGTTGCACAGGGTGGACATGGCAATACAGAGGCTGTCCATGGCAAAACTGATGCTCTGACCGTGGAAATTTCCGCCATGGATGATTTTTTTCTTTTCCGCAATGATAATGGGATTGTCATTGGTTGAATTTGCTTCAATCTCAACGGTGGCAATTGCACTGTCCAGTGCCTCTTTCACAGGGGCCAGGATCTGGGGCGTACACCTTATAGAATAAACATCCTGCACATTGACGTCCGTTTCAAATACCGGTGTATCAGATTCGTCTTGTTCACGGATCTGCTTGTGAAGGTCTTCTCTGTGGGTAATGTTGCAGGTTCCCCTGTAGAGTCTTTTCACGGTGGCGGCAATTTTCATCTGACCCGGGTGGGGTTTGACACTGTGCAGATCAGGATCAAAGGCGTCATCAATACCGCCGAATATTTCAACGGCAAAGGCTGCATTGACGCAGGCAACGTTCAGCAGTTTTGAGGCCCCGAAAAGCGTAAAGGCAGCAATCCCGGTCATGGCAGCGGTGCCGTTCATGAGAGCCAGTCCCTCTTTGTAGCTGAGCGTCAAGGGGGATAACATAGCTTTTTCCAAAGCGTTTTCTGCAGGCATCAACTCGTTATTATGGTAGACCTGCCCCTTGCCGATGATGGCCAGGGACATGTGGGCCAGGTGAATCAGATCTCCGGATGCGCCCACACTGCCGCATTCTGGAATATAGGGGGCTATCCCGTTGTTGATCATATCCCGCATCAAATGCAGCAGACGGAGCCGTACCCCTGAATGTCCCTTGACCAGGGTATTTAGGCGGATGGCAAGGATCCCCATGGCAATATAGGGCAGTATCGGGGCGCCAAGTCCTGCAGAGTGGCTGACAATAAGGTTGTGCTGAAGGGTTTCTATTTCACTGTCATTGATGATTTTATTGCACATGGGGCCAAAGGAGGTGTTAACGCCGTAAATGATTTTTTTCGCATTGACGGCGCTTTCAAGAAAATCCCTGGAAGCCCTGCATCTTTCAAGGGCTTTTTGAGCAAGTTCGACCTGTTTGTCTCCGATGCCTATGGCAACAATATCTTTGAAGCTCAAGCTGTCCCCTGTGAGAACAACGGTATTTTGTTTTGTCATGGGTTACCTTAAATCGAAAAAGGTGATTCTTTTTCGTTTTTTATGGAATTGATATACTTTGGCGTCTGTCTGTTCCTGGGGAATGATCCTGATTTCCGGGACCACCCTTAAAGCCGCCTGAAGCCGGGCCTTGATCCAGTCCGTATCTTTTTCGCCGGATTTTTTCGGGGCATAAGGGCTGTTCATGGCGGCAAACAGGATGACACGGTCAGTACCGTCCGGATTCTTATGGGCCTCCACATAACCGCCGTAAAAGCGTTCATCCCCTTCAAGGGCGGCCAGGATAGTATTTGGATACAGGCTGGTCCCTTTATATTTGAGCATCTGGTTTTTACGGCCGAGAACCGGTGCCAGACGCGGTGTTGTTCTGCCGCAGGCGCACGGAGACTGGATGAGATAGGATAGATCCCCGGTTCTAAAGCGGATCAACGGCATGCCTGTGACGCCTAAGGGGGTGACCACCACTTCCCCGATTTCTCCTGCAGGAAGGACATTGCCCTGTTCATCAAGGATTTCAACGATAATGAGTTCGGGGCGCAGATGCCCGCCGGCCCGGGCCTCGCATTCACAGAATGTGGTTGCCATTTCAGATGAGGCGTATGTGGAAAAAATTTTGGCTTGCCACATGGACTCAAGCTCTCTTGAGATGGGAAGCAGATCCATGTCTTCATCACGGGTGGGTTCGCCTATGGCAATGAGCTTTTTAACCCGGCTTGCGGAAGGATCTTCATTCTGCTCAAGGGCGAATAGGCCAATTCTGTGTACCAGGGACGGGACCCCGACAATGGCTGTGGCCTTTGTCCTTTTGATCAATTCCCAATGCTGGGAGGCACTTCCGGAACCCGCCCTGACCATGGTGGCGGATAGTTTTGCCCCGCCTAAGAAATAAGCTAACCCTGCCATGAAACATCGGTCCAGAGCGGCGCAGACGAGAAGAGTGTCTGTTTGGTCAACACCGGTCATAGCGATGGCAATTTTTTCATTGCAGGCCAGCCGTGACAGATCCTGCCCGGTCAGGGGAATCATTGTCGGTACAGATCCTGACGTGGCAGAGGTCAGGCAGATATCCACAATGTCCCTTTGATCTGCACAACAAAAAAGATCTGTATTTTCAAGGTCTGATTTTTCGGTCAGGGGTAATTTTGCCAGATCTGACAGGTTCTGTATCTTTGTAATATCTATGCCATGTTCCGCATATTTGTTTTGGTAAAATGCAGATCTGGACAGGGTGTAGCTTAGGTGTTTTAAAAGTAACCGATTCTGAATCCTGCTCACCTCTTCCTGATCCGCAAATTGGAGACCCGAAAATTTTCCGGCGGAAAAATCGGTTAAAAAGGAAGGGATGTTTATCGATCCCTTAGTGGGGGCAGCTTGATTTCCCTGCCCATGGTTCTCTTTTGTCATTAAATAATTCCGGCAAAAATATCATGGCAGCATCTATAACAGTCGAATGCTTTTTTTTGCATGTTTTCTAAGTTTATCACTGGTGGTTTTATCAATCACTTCTGTCAGGGTTGCCCTGTATTTGGCTTTGCCTGAATTCCCTAAGGCCTTGCACATCCAGGCCAGAGCGTCGTTCATTGTTCTGCTGTTCACTGATGTGTTCCCATAGGTCTTCAACAGTACGTCATTGATGGCATCGGTAACCGCATCTCCGGGCAGGGGATTTCGATAGGTCATTTTTGAGGCATCCCTTATTAAAACAGCATCCTGTGACCGGACCATTGCAATGAGTTTTTTCTCTTCAGTGGACAGGGTGTCATCCGTTCCCAAATCAGCGTTCATGATCTGATTTCTTTTGGCATAAACGTTAAGTTGTTCAAGGCTCTTTGTCGCATGGCGTTTAAGCTTGCTGCTGGTCGTGGAACTTGCCACTTGGCTGAGGGTTGCTGCATAGGCTGTGTCCCCGGAAGAGGCCAATGCTTTGCAAAACCAGGACATCTCATCCATAAGGTCTGCGTTGAAAGGACTTCCTGTATATCCTTTGAGAAGCATATCCTGAATCATATCAAAGAGTTTGGGGTCTGTAAGGCCTGACCTCGTAATCCTTTTTGCAGCGTTAGTCCGTTGCTGCATGCTGTCAGAGGACAATTGCTTCGTAAAATAATCCACGTCCTCGAATTGGGCAGAAGCCGCAGACACTGAGGCCAGCAGAACAAATATGCTGAAAAGGCAACCGAAAAAAAAAGATTTTCCTACAAGAGCTTGTCGCATGGTTGTATCCCTTATATTAAGTCCAAGGCAATAATAATGTTACCAAATGTACGTCTATGTATCCTTGGTTACTAATCAAGTCAAGAAATAGTTGGTAGGGTAAAGGGAGACTAATCTTCTGAGTCGCGTTTAGACGGTAATGAAAAAGTCCCCTCAAATCATCTTTGAATGGGTGTACAAAAAAATGGACTGTTGATTTAGGTTTTTTGAAGTTGATTGACAAGTGACAGGCAAACACGTATAGGCCAGTAAAAATTGATTCGTGTTGAGCTCATGTTATTATTAACTGAATAAGGAAATTTCCAAGATGAAACGATGTATTTTACTATTGGCCATTCTTATCCTGCTGTCCGGGTGTTCTATCAAACAAACCATTGAACCGGCAGAGTTAAATGATGATGCTGTAATATGCATTGTAGAGGATCATAAAGTGAGGAACAGCTTTCTTGAAGCCCTCAAAAAAGTCCTTGATGAAAAACAAGTAAGCTACAGGATTGTTGATAATGTTGCATCTAAAGAGTGTGAGTGGAAAGCAACCTATACGGCACGGTGGTCTTGGGATGTCGCCCTGTATATGGCGTATGCTAAAATAAGTGTATACAAGGATGGGAAATTAGATGGAGAGGCGATATACGATGCCACTCAAGGCCAGGGAAATATGAATAAATTTATTGATGCAGAAGGCAAAGTAAGGGAATTGGTCAATGCATTGATGATGAACAAATAGTCATCAGCAGGATATACATGGTTCGTGTTGAACTCATGCTATTATACTAACAATCGCTGAGGTGATTCCTTTATGAAAAAATGTATCATCTTATTGACTATTCATAGCCTTCTTTCAGGATGATCTGGATGGGGGGTCAAAAAAAGATAGGGGATTGGGGATAAATGTCCGTATTGATAGAGACAAAAATAAATGATATGTTGATCGGATTTTAACCTCAGGAAAATGTAGAAAAAATGGATTTAAAACAGAAGTTGAAAGAGATGATTATTGAAGAGCTTCAGATCGAGGACCTGGCACCAGAGGAAATCGAAGATGATGCACCGTTGTTTGGAGAAGGATTGGGCCTTGATTCCCTCGATGCTGTAGAGCTGGTTGTTCAGCTTCAGGTTTATTTTGGTGTTGAAATTAAAAATATTGAAGAAGGCCGGCCGGCCCTTCAGTCTGTTAATACCCTGGCGGATTTTGTCCTTGAAAGACAACCTTCGGCCGATACGGTGTAACTCTGAAACTGGCTGTCCAGGGCATAGGATGTGTATCCACCTTTGAAACCTGTCCCGAAAGGGGCCGTGCCGTGTATGGGACCAGATCCCAAAACGGTCTGGATGATCTGTCCGACCTTTATACACCTGTACCGGGAAATGGCGGGGAAATCCAGGCGTTCAGAGCAGATGTCTCAGAGGTATCGGAATATGTGAAAAAATCAAGGCTTCGCCGGGTCGACCACTATTCCAGGATGGCATTGCTGGCTGCAGGAAGGGCCTTGGAAGACGCTTGCGATGCTTTCTCATGTCCGGTTTCTAAAGAAAGAACCGGGGTAATCGTCGCCACAGGATATGGCGCTTTGGATTCCACCTTCTCATTTCTCGATTCTTATATTGAACGCGGAGATAAGCTGGCCTTTCCTACCCATTTTTCAAATTCGGTTCACAATGCTGCTGCAGCTCACGTTTCCATTTGTTACGGCATTACAGGGCCCAGTCTGACTGTGACACAGTTTGACATGTCCTTTTTTTCAGCACTTCTTACCGCAGGATCCTGGATTGAAACCGGGAAAACCGATGCCGTGCTCGTGGGAACTTCTGATGCATGGTCTGATGTCATGGGATATTGTATGCACGGGTTTTCTCTGATGCTGGATAAACGGCCCTATTCCTTTGGAGAAGGGTCGGCTTTTTTTCTGGTCACAGGTGATACGGGCGATGATCCCAAATATGGGTACTTTGAAGAGATTACAATGGGTAGGAATCTTGAAATGGAGACATTGGGAAAGGACGGAGATGAGAATAGTCCCGTCTTTTTCTCTCCCGCATCAACAGCGCCCTGTGAGGGGCGGCAGGTGGAAGACGAATTAAAGGGGATGGTTTTTGGCCGGCGAAGAGCGTTTTCCCCCACAGACGCAGGATCGGATGCTGTCTTTGCCTTGAAGGGTCTTGGTAAAAATTGCGTTCATTGTATCAAACTGGGTCAGGGTGGTTCATATGGAAAAATGAAGATTAGACCCGCCGGTTTTCACGCTGGTTTATCCACCGGTACTCTCACAGGAGATCAGGGATAATGAAACGTCGTATACGGGTATGCATGATCGGGATGCTTTTGTTGCTGGCATTGGCAGGTCCGGTAACGGCTGATACTGAAGAAGAATATGCCCCGACTATAACCGGGATGTCACTCAATTTGGGGTATACCTATGACCCTTCGGATGGCATCTGGTTTGGCCAGGTTTCTTTTTTCAAACTCTACGACTACGATAAAATCTGGCCCCACAGGGCGCCTGAGGCATTGCGGTTCAAAGTTGAGGGGAGTCTTGGCGGTACCAGTCTGGATAATGGGGATATCCGCATGAATGCCGGGGTCAATATTTTTGCCCTGTATTACCTTCGGGGCCTTGAAACAGACTCGCTAAGACCCTATGCAGAGGCCGGGATCGGAGTGATGTATACCGATTACAGGGTGCCGGGTCAGGATTATCGTTTTAATTTTAACCCCCAGGCCGGTGTCGGCGTGGAATTTAAAAGGGAAAGCAGGCGTCCATGCTTTCTGGCGCTGAGGCTACATCACTTATCAAATGCCGGTATCGGATCAGACAACAGAGGGCTGAATTCTGTTGTCTGCATGTTCGGCAGTTATTTTTAGCGGGGTTGTTTTCCCCTGTATAGCAGATATAGAAAGAAAAGTTAGAAAAGGAATAATTCAATGGATAGAATAATAGAGATTGTTAACCGGGTTTTGGAAGAAGAATTTGAGATTGAGCCCCATTTGCTGAAGCCCGAGGCGTTGCTTTATGAAGATATCGGCCTGGACAGTCTGGATGCCGTGGATCTGATCGTTATGGTTGATAAAGAGCTTGGCGTTCGTATTGAAGAGGAAGAGGCGCGATCCATCAGAACCCTGGAAAACGTGTATGAAATTATTGATGAACTGTTAAAAGAAAAACAAGCCTGATCACGATACGGACTGTTCTTCAGTCCGTATTCCGTTCCAATAAAAGGTTGACGCGTCCGGCTGGTTTGCCGTTGGATTTAATATCGGCCCTGACCGCGAACGGCTGGTCCGACGACCAAAGGCCTTCGGTCAGACGGATGCTTAAGTGAACCGATGCTCCGGGGTCAATCTGATGTGAGAATTTGGTCTTTTTGATAGTCTTTACGGTCAGCCCGCTATCCAAGGATTCTTCCAAAATCAATTTTACCATTTCAATCTGTGCGATTCCGGGCAGAATAGGCCTGTCTGGGAAATGACCGGTAAAGATATCCTGGGACCTGGAAAATTCAAATTCTGCATTTACCTCTTCACTTTCAAGGTCAGATATTTTTATCAATCCGTCTTTTAAATCTGTGTAGAGCGTCATTTTTCGTTCCACCTTAATTCTATTACATCATGTAACGAACGTTGATGTCGAGTCTGTATTTATTAGCCCTGTTTTCAATGGTGATAAATTCAGGGTAGGGTGAGCTTTCGCCATAACTCATGTCCATAAAATAGACACTTCGGTTGTTTTGTAATATACGAAAACTATTGTAACGGAGAGGGGGACTTTTTTCAGCGCTGAATAGATACTCTTTTATCAGGTTGTCCCCTTGATCCATTTGATCCACCAAAACAAATCGGCCGCCCGGCTCAGAAAAGTGCACGGGGTTACCAAGAACCGGCATAAAATAGATTCGCTTTAAATCAACGGCTACGAATCGTTCAAGCCATTCTTTTTTTAAAACGGTGCTTGCGTAAACAATATCCACCTTATCATCATTTAAATGGATCTCGAACAGTTTGCCTCCCATCTCTGCCTGGGAAATCAGTTTAATCTGCCGCTTTTGTCTGTCTATACTTAAAAATCCTTTCATCACGAGAGTATGCCCTCCGACCGAAAGCGTGGTGCTATGCAATGCATTAAACCGGTTTGGATATAAGGTGTCTAACGTTTGCCCGGCGGTTTTTACAAATGTTGCCGGTGCAGGTATCCGCTCCTGAACCGCTACGTTGGGATCCGGCAGACCGCTACATCCCTGGAGCAGAACAAAACTTGAAAAAAGGATGAATAAGAATGGAATAAAACGGGGGCGAAACATGTATCTTACCATGGGGTGACCGGTGAGGGACCTTGAGCGTTACCTGTGAAAACAAGGTCATCAAGGTGAATGTTGATCCGGTCGTCATAAAAAGCAATCCTGGTAAAATCCTGTTCAGTTTCCCGGATGAGAATAAAATCAAGACGGTTCAAGTCTCCGTTAATTCCAAGCTCAAACGCATGAATAAATTGCTTGAATTCCTCGGCTTTAGGCTCGAGTATCAGGGTAACTGCGCCTGGACGCTCCTGGTTGCTTCCTGGAATATATTTTCCGCTTATTTTGTAAAGGCCATTGTGATTGAAGCGCCCGTTGACCCAGGCGCCCATATGGTCCAGAATGATTCCGGCTATTCTTTGATCTCCCTGGAGAAGTGCTTGCCATTGGCCTTTTACCATTTCATATTTTAGGATTTTTTTCCGGTTAACAATCAGCGCCGATTGAAAGGGCGTATAAAATTCAAATCTGATCTTATCCGGATGTTTAAAAAGAAAGATTCCTTCAGACACAATCGGGGTGCTGAACAAAGAAATGTTTTTTTCCTGGGTCAATTTGGTTTTCAGGGTTTTAACCTTACTGAATTTCTCCCGGGTTTCTTCCAGAATTGCAGTTAATGTTTCCTGTGACATGGGCCGATATGTCTTTGACTCCAAAGCTGAGGCTGATCCATGGACAGGGAACGGCATCAGCGCATCAAAATGCCCTGATGCCGGCAAAAATACAACCAGAAACAATGCCAGTGGAAGATATCCCAGTCTGCTCAATTTAAACATAAACGATACGGTTTTCATTGGGAGTTTTCCGTGTTCTGGGGTGGGTTGAAAATTTTGATCTGCCCCTTGGCAACCGTTTTGTCTCTGAAAATAATCTTACCCTTAATAAGGTGGAAAGGACCTATTTCATCTGTTTTTTCAATGTGTATTTTTATGGTGCTGTTTTCCGGAACAGATTGGAAAAATTCAAAATGGTCAATGGCCACAAGCATTCCCATAGCCTGGGGATCCCCCCTGCCGTTTAAATGTTTATACCCGTGATGGGCTGCGACGGTTTGGGCAATGCATTCAATGAATACACCATCGGATACGACACCACCCGAACACCCGTAATCTTTTTCGGTAAAGTGTTTTTCAGCCCTTGCAGATGTCTCACTTATTCTTTCATACCCGTCGATCATGATCATGGGCGGTCTTTGAGGGATCAGCTTTTCAATATCTGTGTACATTAAAGTCTACCCTTTCAAAATCTCCTGAACCACCTTGCCGTCAGCAAGCTTTCCATAGTGCTTCATGACGGTGCCCATGGCCTGCATCGGGCTTTTGAACTGGGACATATCAACATTGTCCGCTATCCATTGCTTGATCTCTTCAGGCGTTGCCATCTGGGGCAGATAGTCATTGAGCAGTTCCAGATAATCTGAAGTGTTTTCTTTTTTAAGTTCAAGAACGGTTTTTTCGGATTTAACAAATTTTCTGATAATATCCAGAACATCATCATCGGTGATTTCTTCAGCTGTTTTGACCCGGGTGGATTTTTTTCCGCTTTCCAGGGTGATGGCTACAGTCAGGTTGGGAAAAGCCCCTATGATTAGGCGCATGGTATCCCGGACTATCGTATCCTTTTTTATCATGGCGGATTTCATATCCTGGCGGATTTTATCGTGAAGGGAAATCTCCATTGATGCATCCCATCCGTATTGCCCATTGTTTTCTGTCATTTTTTTGTCCTTTATATAAAATCTTGTATCAGGTCAGGATAATTCCCGGCCTGTTGTCTGTTACTTCGCCGATGATCGTTGCATCTGCCACGCCTGCTTGCCTTAATTGTGAGACCAGGGTCTTAGCATCCCCGGAAGGCAGGGAAAAGATCAGTCCGCCGGAGGTCTGGGGATCATACAATAGTCCCTGGTCAACCTGTGTCAGATCTCTTTGAATCTCGAGGCTATGGGTGTTGACCATGGCCTCATTGGCCTTGTTGCTGCCCGTGGTTTCCCCTTTGGCGTACATGTCTTTTGCATAGGGATAGATGGGCAATTGATCATAGTTGATCACAAAGCTGGTTTTGCTGCCGTTGGCCATTT
>PIVQ01000952.1 GCA_003354055.1 Desulfobacteraceae bacterium
TTTTCTCAGGAAATGCAGATGATAGCCCATCCAGCATCCGGCAGGGCAAAACCCAAACGCCCATCGGCCTGGAAATTTCAAAAATTGGATACGATTAGGCATAGGATAATTCAGAGAGCCGGGCGTTTCACAAGGCCAGGTGGTAAATTAACGCTGACAATGAACTCAAACCAAGCAGTAAAAAAGGATTTACTACATTTCCTCGATGCCATGCAAAAGGTTGCCTGAAAACTAAGAACTTTTCCAGCGAATCTTATGCAACGTTAGGGTGTATGATCGCTTGACATAATCCTCCTTGTCTATGGATTTCGTTGAATTGAAAAATAAATTAATACTTATTAACTAATATTAATTTTTGGTTTGTTGTCAAACGGTAGCAACAATATTTATTTCTCTTCATGGAAGGTTCAAGTCAGACTTGCGTTTGCGTTTTGTAAGCAAAAAATTGCCGATTTCGGCCCCCTTTTTTGGGGTCACGTCTAATTAAATCAGTGCCTTGCGATTTTGGTGGGTGTTTCTGACGACAGAAAGTGTAGGCACACGAAATTCAATTTTCTCCTTGATATTATTAAATTAAAACGATATATAAGTAAGCATGTATTTGCGATCAACCAAACGAAAAAACAAGAACGGATCCACGGTCGAATATTTTCAGTTGGCTCACAATGAGCGACACCCAGAGACTCGTAAACCCGTTGCAAAAATCATTCACAATTTTGGAAGGGCCGACCAGCTTGATCGCGAAGACTTGATTCGCCTTTGCAAGTCCATCGCCAGGGTTTGCGGAGTACAGGTCAGTGATCCGGTTTCAGACGTCATAGATAAGGATTCTGAAGCAGTCCCATTTGAAGGGCTTTCGATCAAACATACCCTTTCTTTCGGATCCCCTATGGTCATTGAAACACTCTGGGATCGGCTGGGGTTGAAAGAAGTGTTGAGCAATATAGCAAAATCAAAGAAGCTGAAGGTGTCTTATGAAAGGGCTCTATTGGCCATGACGGCTAACAGGCTTTGCGAACCTGAGTCCAAGCTTGGGGTATGGGACCGTTGGCTTCCCAAGGTTTATTTGCCTTCCTGTCAGGACCTCAAACTCAAACACATGTATGAAGCCATGGATTTGCTCCATGAACATTCATCAGAAGTTGAGGAAGCTATCTTCTTTAAGGTTGCCGATCTGTTCAATCTGGAAGTTGACCTCATTTTTTATGATACGACCACTGCCTCTTTTCATGTTGACTACGAAGACAACCCGGATCGACATGAAAATGCAACCCTCCGGAAGTTTGGCCATGCAAAAGAAGGGTTCTGGGCACCTCAGGTGGTGATAGCCCTGGCCGTCACCCGAGAGGGTATTCCGGTTCGCAGCTGGGTGTTTCCCGGCAACACCTCTGATGCAAGCACAGTTGAAAAAATTCGAGCTGATCTCAAAGGTTGGCACCTTGGCCGCGCAATGTTTGTTGCCGACTCCGGTATGAACTCAGAGGATAACCGGAAAGAACTGGCCCGGGCCTGTGGTAAATATTTGCTTGCCTGCCGAATGGCCAGTGTCGCCGAGATCAAGCGTGATGTGTTAAGTAAACGCGGGCGTTACACTGTTTTTAAGGATAATCTGCAAGCCAAAGAAGTCATTGTCGGAGATGGCGAACGACGCAAGCGCTATATCCTTTGTCACAATCCCAAAGAGGCCAAAAGACAAAGCAAGCACCGACAGATGATTATTGATTTGCTCGAACGAGAATTGGAAAGTCACCCGGATGCATCAGCTTCTGCACAATGGGCAATTGAACTGTTGGCATCTCGTCGTTTCAAGCGTTACCTGAAAGTGACAAAAACCAACAAGGTTCGAATTAACCGTGGCAGCATAAAAAAAGCCGCGCGGTATGATGGCAAATGGGTCCTCGAAACCAATGACGATACGATTAGCCTTGAAGATGCAGCCTGTGGATATAAAAGCCTGATGGTCATTGAACGCTGCTTTCGATCTCTTAAGCGCACCCAGATAAAGCTCACCCCGATGTATCATTGGGCTTCCAGACGGATTGAGGCTCATGTGAAAATATGCGTGCTGGCATTGCTTATTCAACGCGTTGCGGAGTTGGAATGTGGTATGCCCTGGAACCAAATCAGACAGGAACTCGATAGCCTTCAAATTACAAATTTTTATAATTTAAATTTCCGTGTGCTTATGCGCAATGAATTAGGAGAAAAAATACGCAAGACTTTAAAATCATTAAGAATACCACCTCCAAAGAAAGTGATACATCTCGATAAAATAGCTAAAAAGTAGCCACATTTTGTAGTAACACGCCGAGTTTTGCTTAATCCCCAAGAAGCCCGTCCTGAATGTGTTTGCTCAGATTTGTATATTTACAAAAGTCAAACGCAAGTGAAACGGAGTCAGGATATCCAAAGTGCGATCAAAGAAGCATTAAAAACGAATGTGAGCTGCAGCGACGCTGTTGTTCAGATATTGACAAATACTATAGAAGAACCGGCCTTTTTTACCAGCCTTCAGAAAT
>PIVQ01001817.1 GCA_003354055.1 Desulfobacteraceae bacterium
GCGGCGGAAGGGAACTCTAATGCCACATCTTCTGCAGCACCGTTGTTAAATGGAATATAAGCAAAAATCTGTGTCATGATTAGAGTCCTCCTTTGGCTTTGAGCTTCTCAATCAATTTTCCAATAATCTCGTCGGTGGAGCCTTCAAGCATTTCAGCACCTTCGCCCATATCAGGTACAAAATAATCAACCCGACGGGTTTTGGCACCATCTTCACCAACGATAGCAGCATCAACACCCAGGTCGCCTGCGCCTTTAACAGGAATCTCAACCTTGGCAACCTTACGGATACCGCGGATACCTACATAGCGGGGTTCGTTGATACCGGTCTGGATGGACAGAACACAGGGAAGCTCAATTTCATTCATTTCCTGGTTTCCGCCTTCGATCTCGCGGCCAACCTTGATTTTAGCGTCGCCGTCAACATCAATTTTATTTACCAGGGATGCATAGGGGTAGTCCAGCATGGCTGCCAGCATACCGCCAACCTGACCTGCACCTTCGTCAGCCTGGGCACCGGAGAGGATAAGGTCGTAACTGCCCTTTTCCACTTCAGCTTTAAGAATGGCGGCAATGCCTTTTCCGTCAGAACCTTCAAAGGCATCATCAGA
>PIVQ01001818.1 GCA_003354055.1 Desulfobacteraceae bacterium
GTGGGTGAAGGAGCCGGTACCCTGATTCTGGAAGAGATGAATCATGCGATGAAACGCAATGCGCCCATACTTGCAGAAATCACAGGATATCATACCTGCTGCGACGGTGCCCACATGACCAGCCCCAGGGACACGGGCATGCTAAATTGCATGAAAGGTGCCCTTTCATCTGCAGGCTGCACCATCGACGACATCGACTATATCAATGCCCATGCCACAGGCACCCTTCTTGGAGACGCGGCAGAATCCAGTGCCATTGCCATGCTCGGCACCCACCAGATTCCAGTAAGTGCCACCAAGGGGTACACCGGCCATACCCTGGCTGCCAGCGGTGTTATGGAGGCCATATTCAGCCTGTTGATGATGCGGCACAACACCATCATTCCCACCCGGAATCTTAACGAAGTCAGCCGGGACTGTTCAGGCATCAATCACGTCACCGAGGCTGTTGAAAAAGAGCTTAACACCATAATGACCAGTAATTTTGCCTTTGGCGGTATCAACGCCACTTTAATACTAAAAAAAGATAAAAAAACCAGCAATAAGGAGTACCTATGACATCAGCCGAAAACACATCACAGGAAATAGCCCTTGTCACCGGTGGCAGCCG
>PIVQ01000202.1 GCA_003354055.1 Desulfobacteraceae bacterium
TCCATGGGCGGGAAGGTGACCCAGACCGTCGTGTCCCAGCATGTGATGCTCTACTCCTGGCTGATGTATCAATATGATAAACAGGTGGAAACCCGGTTTATCCTCCATGATACCGAAGCCAAGGAAGTGTCTGATTTTTATAAGTATTACTCCTATAAAGTGGCCGGCGGCACCAAGGTGTTTTCCGCCTTTAAACTGGTCAACGATATTGTGGAAAGGGAAAATCTGGCCCGGGATTACAATATTTATATCTTCCACGGCACAGACGGGGATGACTGGGACAAGGAAGGCACCCAGACCCTGGCTGAAATGGAAAAAATGATGCAGTATGTGGCCCGTATCGGTATCACTATTGTGGAGCATTCATATGTAGGGGCCAAGCAGACAGAGGTGGAAAAATATCTGAAAAACTCAGGTATTCTGAAAAAGTACCAGGACCACATCAAATTGGATATCATGGGTGAGGATGTTGATGACTCTAGAATAATCCAGGGGATCAAGCACCTTATTGCCTGACCCTGAAGGATTGATTCTACTTTCCGAACCTAATGGCAGCCAAAAAAAACGGCTGTTGTAACCGCGGATGATGTGAAAAGAAAGGCAGCTTATGGAACTCGTCAGTCAACATGTCAAAAAGATCATGGAAGAGTGCAAGGTCAGAGCCCGGGATGCAGGGCTCACCTTTGATGACGAAACCCTGGAATATATTGTTACAAACAGGGATATGATTGAGCTCAGTCCCAAGATCATGATCCCCACCCTTTATGACTATTGGGTCCACGACGTCAAGGTCTTGTCGGGAAAAGGCATGTATGAAGCCTATCCGTCCAACCCCTACGAAACCGTTATCAATACCCGTCCGGCCATTTCCTTTTATAATGATAATAATCCGGACTGGTTAAACGTGATGATCTTCTATCATGTTTTAGGGCATATTGATTTTTTTCAGAACAACATTTTCTATAAGAATACCTGGGATGTTGATCTGACCGGTCAAGCACTGGCTGATAAGCGGTTGATTGCCCAGTTGCGAAGTGAAATAGGAAGACGCTGGGTGGATTATGTCATTGAATTTGCCCGCGGGGTTGATAATTTGGTGGGGTACCAAAAGGACCTGGACCGCGCCTTTAGGTCTGAAAAACGGCGCAAGCTTTCCAGATCTGATTTTTATTTTGATATCTTCTTGCAGAAAATGAAAAATGTCTCCCATAATCAGTATCTAAAGGAGATCAGCCGCTATAACGATTCCAAAAAGAACGGAGATGATTTCTACGATCTTATCATCAGCCAATACCCTGAATTTGAAGAGTTGTACAGAAAAGCCCTGGCAGCTAAAAATGCTACGCAATTGGATGTGATGGAATACATCATCAAGCACTCTCCGTTTTTAAGGGCCGAGGAAAATAAATGGATGAAATCCGTGATTCAGATCGTAAGGAATACGTCCCTGTACTTCCAGCCCCAGATCCGGACAAAAATTATGAATGAGGGCTGGGCAAGTTATTGGCACGAGTATCTGTTCATGCGGGATGACCGCATTTGTGGCCATGAGGCGGATTTCGCAAAGATCAATGCAGGGGTCACGGCCATGCCGAAAGTGGGGCTCAACCCTTACGCCCTTGGCTTAAGATTGTTTGGGCATATAGAAGATATGGAGAACAGGGGCTGCTATTCATTTGACTATTTTTCTCTTAAAGACGAGATAAAGAAAAAGAAATATGATACGGGCAAGGGTACGGGCCAGGACTATATTTTCAAGGTCAGGGAAAGTCTGGACGATTTTAACTTTATCAATAAATTCACCGATCAGGAGTTTTTGACTAAACACAAGCTCTTTGTCACGGGAAAACGGTTTAACCAAAAGCGGATGTCCTGGGTATATTATATAAAATCCAAAAAGGCCGAGGCATACAGGCAGATGGTCATCAATACCCTGTATCATCCGCCTGAGGTATACGTGGATATTGAAAAAAGTAAAGACGGGATTCTCTATCTGGACCATCAGTTTGAAGGCAAGCCCCTGAAAACGGATTTCATTGAAAACACCATGGTGGGTATTGAATTTTTATGGGGCGGCCCTGTCCATCTTGAGACCTCCGAGCCGGTTGCCGGCGCCCCCACAGACAGCAATTATACCAATTTTTGGGACCCATCTTCTGCATCGGGTGCACCACCTCCGCCACCTCCCCAAATTCAGTGGAACCGGATGCGTTATGTGATGGAAAACCGTAAACTGACTAAGCGGGGGATATGAGCTATTATGGATACCAAGTCACCAACACCTGACGTCTCTGCTGCCGAATCCGTTGACAACGCCCTTGATTTTCTGGAGAAAAATATCCAGGATTATCAGCGGCTGAAACCGGTTCCCTTCCAGGAGTTTCTTAATATCACAACGGAAAACCCGGCCCGGGTACTGAGAAACATCTTCCAGTCCTTTCACGACATGATAAAAAGCTATGTGGATGAGATCGATCCGGCCGTGGCAGAAGATTTGAACCGTCTCAGTGTGACCAAATATGACTGCAACCGGCTGTTTGTTGATGATTCAAACAATCCCTATTTTCCGGACATGCTGTTTGCCAATAGGTTTATGAAACAGATGGAGTATCTTCGTCATGGTGCCCAGCAGAACCGGATCTATGTATTCTACGGACCTCACGGCTGTGGCAAAAGTACCTTTTTGAATAATCTGCTCAAAAAGTTCGAACAATACTCCAATACCGAAGAAGGGTTAAGGTATGAGGTGGTCTGGCGGCTGAATATTAAAAAGCTCAAGGGTGCGGACAAATCGGTCATGAGTCTGTCGACCTTTGAAAAACTGATCCAGTATATAGAGCCGGAAAATGATGGCAAACCCCATATTGATCCCCAGAACATACCGTTTGAGGATAAGGACCAGGAGTACATTGAGGTTCCCTGCCTCTGCCATGACAATCCTTTTTTAGTGATCCCCAAAGACCAGCGCAGAAGCGTTCTGGATGAGCTCATAAAAAATGACGAGTTTAAATGGAAGTTATTTACGGAAAAACAGTATGAGTGGGTGTTCAAAGAAGAGGTGTGCACCATCTGTTCTTCCATCTACCATTCGCTGATGGAACGTCTTGGCAGTCCTTCGGCCGTGTTTGAAATGCTCTATGCAAGACCCTATTATTTCAACCGGCGTATTGGAAACGGAATTTCGGTTTTCAATCCCGGTGACCAGCCCCTGAGACGCAATTTTATCCTCAACCAGCTGCTCCAGGGACGGATAAATGCCCTGTTCCAGGATTCCAATGTGATCAACTATCTGTACTCCAGTTTTGCAAAGATTCACAACGGGATTTATGCGCTCATGGACATCAAAGCCCATAATGTGGAACGGATGGTGGAACTTCACAATATAATTTCCGAAGGGGTTCATAAAGTTGAAAACCTGGAGGAACGGGTGGATGCCCTGTTTTTTGCCCTGATGAACCCGGAAGATAAACGGAACCTGAGGGACTTTCCCTCCTTTGAAGACCGGATTCAATACATTGATATCCCCTATGTTCTGGATGTAAACACAGAGGTGAAAATTTACCTGAACATATTCGGACGCCATATTGAGGGCAGTTTCCTGCCTATGGTATTAGAAAATTTTGCCAGAACCATCCTCTGCACAAGGATAGGGAAAAAATCCCAGGCCCTGGAAGAATGGATAAAAGATCCGAAAAAATACCTCAACTATTGTGATGACAAGCTCGGGCTTTTGAAAATGGAGATTTTCTCGGGCAGTATTCCAAGGTGGCTGGATGACGAGGATACAAAAGCCCTGGATAAGAAGATGCTCAAAAAAATCATTGCAGAATCGGAAATTTACGGAAAAGAAGGGCTGTCGGGACGTGATTCCATAAAAATATTCGACCAGTTCTATTCTCAATATGCCAAAGAAGACCGGCTGATCAATATGCCGGACCTGTGCACCTTTTTTAAAAAACTGGATGACCAGCCCAAGAAAATCATCCCCCAGGGGTTTTTATCCTCATTGCTGCGCATGTACGATTACAGTATTCTTCAGCAGGTAAAAGAATCCCTGTATAATTATAATGAAGAGCAGATTGGCAAGGATATCAAGAACTATGTCACGGCTGTAACCAATGAGTTCAACTCGATTGTCAAATGCATATTTACAAAAGAAGAAATCCATGTGACCGAGGCCTTTTTAGAGAGCATCGAAAACCGTCTTCTGTCTGAAAAAGCGGATAAAAAACAGCGGCAGGAGATGAGAGTTGATGTTTTAAAAGAGTTTACCACCCTGACCCTGACCCATGAGATCATGATTGAGGGAAAAGACATTGTTGAAACCAGGCTTTTCCAATCACTTTATGAACGCTACGTTCACAATTTGAAAAAACGGGTGCTGGAACCCTTTATAGCCAATGAAAACTTCAGGAATGCCATCAAGGATTTTGATACGGAGAATTTTAAGACCCATGACAAACGGATCAAACGGGATGTCAAGTTTCTCATGGACAACCTCTCGTCAAAATTCGGTTATACCCAACAGGGGGCCAATGAGGTCTGTATTTACGTCATTGATAATGATCTGGCCAATAAGTTCAAGGATGGATGAGAGCTCGTAATAGAGATGGCCCGTAATTTTGTCCTTGCTTCTTTGGATGACTTCCTTTAAATCAGGGGGGTGGTTGGAAGGAAACCTATAGATTTTTCAGCAAAATTAACCCCCGGATACCCATGACAGATTCAATTATTGAGCCCCTGAAAGAAAGCCAGCATAGTATTATCGCCGTCCATGGTGACGGATCCCACAAAGCCTATTTTACGGCAAAGCTGTTTTCAACTCTGGATCACCCTTTAGTAGTGATTCTACCGGATCCAAAAAAGGCAAGGGTCTTTCTGGATGACCTGGCTTTTTTCATGCCCAATGATGATGAGCGTATTATCTATTTTCCGGGGTATAATATTCTGCCCGGCAAATCCCTGTCCTATCACAGGGAAACCTCTACATCTCGTCTGGCTGCCCTGTCTAAAATAATCGAAGCCGGAACCCAAAAATACCTTCTGGTTACCCATGTGGATACCCTGCTCCAGAATCTGATCCCGAGAAAGATCATTTCAGATGTCAGCGAACTTGTCATGGTCAACGAGGAAATTGACCGTGATGGCCTGGTTGACAATCTTGAGGCCGGCGGATACAGCCGGGTGACTCTGGTGGAGGATCCCGGAGAATATGCTGTCCGGGGCGGTATTCTGGACGTGTTTTCACCCGGGGAAGAAAAGCCGGTCCGCATAGAATTTTTCGGGGATCTTGTGGAATCCATCCGTTGTTTTTCTCCCTTTACCCAGCGGGGAACCAAAGAGCTTACCGAAACCATAATTGTACCGGCAACAGAAGCCGTGATTTCCAAGGATGCCCTTCCCCATGTCCTGGCCCGCCTTCGGCAGGCAGGAGCCCGGGCCGGGCTTTCCGCAGCCCATGTCAGGGATTATGTGACTTTAACCCGTGAGTTCGGAAGGTTCCCGGGCATTGAGAGCATGCTCTCTATAGTGTATGAAAATCTGGACACCCTGTTTGACTATCTGCCGAATCAGACCGCCTTTCTAATGGATGATCCGGACCTTCTCACAGCCAGATCAGAGGATTTTAAAACCAAAGCACGCCTCAATTTTGAGACAGTGACTCAGGAGAACAGGCTCTGTGCATCACCGCAATCCCTTTATCTGAATTGGGAACAGGTAAGGGAAAAGGTGAATTCCTATCAATCTTATGCCTTTAAATCTGTTGTGCTTGAGACGGACAAGGCCTTTGCCCGTGTGGTTGAATTCCCCTATGCGGACAACCTTGATCTGACGGCGCAGCTTCGTGGCCAGAGCAGGGCTGAAACTCCTCTGGCACCTTTGGTGGAATGGCTTGAAGACCACAGGGAACAGCAAAAAGCTGTGCTTTTCGTGGTCAACCAGGACTCCCAGGCCAAGCGCCTGGCCTCTCTACTGGCCCCCTATGGGATTGAACCCGCGGCCTGCAAGGATTTCCTAAGTTTTTTGCCTGAAAAAACCGGTATTTATTATACCATCGGCAGCTTAAGTACAGGTTTCGTACCCGGTCTTGAAAACATGGCCCTTGTCACCGAAAATGAGATTTTCGGTAAAAAACGGATCAGGCGGCACAAAAGCGCCCACAGAAATCTGAAAACAGAGTTCATTGCTCCCGAAGAGTTGAAAAACGGGGATATTGTGGTTCATCTTGAACACGGGGTCGGGCAATACGAAGGGCTGTGCAGCTTAACGGTCCAGGGAATATCCCAGGATTTTCTTCTCCTTGTTTACCAGGATGATGACAAGCTATACCTGCCTGTGGACCGGATGGAGATGATCGGCAAGTATATCGGGGTGGATGGGTATAAGCCGGTACTGGACAAGATCGGGTCCAAAGCCTGGGTCAAATCCAAGGCCAAAGCCAAAGCTGAGGTTGAGAAAATGGCGGCTGATCTTCTGGACCTTTATGCCAAAAGGCGGGTGGCCAAGGGCTTTTCCTTCAGCCGGCCGGACAACTACTATAATGATTTTGAAGCCTCGTTTCCCTATGAGGAAACCCGGGATCAGCTCCGTGCCATTGACGATGTCCATCTGGACATGGAAAAGGATACCCCCATGGACCGTCTGGTCTGCGGAGATGTGGGATACGGAAAAACAGAAGTTGCCATCAGGGCCGCATTCAAGGCGGTCAACGACGGAAAACAGGTGGCACTGGTCGTTCCCACCACCATTCTGGCGGAACAGCATCTGCATACCTTCAGGGAAAGATTCAAGAATTATCCGGTTGAGATCCAGTGCCTTTCCAGATTCCGGAAAAGAAAAGAGCAGATCGATATTCTGAAGCGGACCGCTGCAGGTAATGTGGATATTGTCATCGGCACCCACCGCCTTCTCCAAAAGGATGTGGATTTTAATGCATTGGGCCTCCTGGTCATTGACGAAGAACAGCGGTTTGGAGTCAAGCACAAAGAGACCCTCAAGAAAAAGCGGAGCGCAGTGGATGTCCTGGCCCTCACCGCCACCCCCATTCCAAGAACCCTGCACATGTCGCTTACCGGTATGCGGGATATCTCCGTAATTACCACCCCGCCCGCAGCACGGCAGCCAATCATCTCTTATATCTCCAAATACGAGGATGCCATTATTAAAGATGGCGTAAGCCGGGAACTTGCACGAAACGGTCAGGTCTTTTTTGTTCACAACAACATCAAGACCATATTTAAAACCGCAGAAAACCTTAGGGCCATTGTGCCGGAAGCAAAAATCGGGGTGGCCCACGGCCGCTTGGCCGAATCCGAGCTGGAAAAGGTGATGCTCCAGTTTATAAACAGGGAAATCAATGTGCTGGTCTGCACTACCATTATTGAATCCGGCCTGGATATCCCCTTTGCCAACACCATGATCATCAACAAGGCAGAGCGGTTCGGCCTGTCCCAGATTTATCAGCTGCGGGGCCGCATCGGCAGGGGAGACCATCAGGCCTATGCCTATCTTTTTATCTCAGATGAGGCCAAACTGACCAAAGATGCTAAAAAACGGTTATCCGCTCTGATGGAACACAAAGACCTTGGATCCGGATTTCAGATTGCCATGAAAGACCTCCAGATTCGTGGGGCTGGAACCGCCTTGGGTGCTTCCCAGTCCGGCCACATTGCAGCCGTAGGCTATGACATGTTTCTCAAACTGCTGGATCTGGCTGTCAAGGATCTCAAGGGTGAAGATGTGCTGGATCCTCTGGATCCGGAAATCAACGTCAGCATGTCCTCAGGTTTTCCCGACGATTATATCGAGTCGGTGGAACAGCGCCTGACTCTGTACCGCAGGCTGTCCCGCCTGACAAAGGTTTCCGATATTGCCGACATGAAAAAAGAACTTCTGGACAGATATGGAAAACTGCCCAAACCCGCAGAGAATATGCTGTTAAAAATCATGCTCAGAGTTTATGCCATTCAGGCAGGGGTCAAACGTCTGGATGTCTCTCCCAACACTCTGACCATGGAGTTTTCACCCGCGCATATGTCAAAAAACCTGGCCCAGGTGGGTGTGGCCCTGGACAAAATCGCAGATTATAAATACATCAAAAAAGAAAGCATTAGAATCCAGCTGAGCAGAAAACGGAATAATATTTCCAGGGCATTGCTGGAGACAAAAAATATTTTAAAGGCAATTGCCTGAGCAGGTTGCAAAGGATTCAATTTGCCGGAACCTTTTTAGATGTTGTTTTGAAATAATACATCATGTAAAGTTAAAGGAACTACCTGTTGTAATTATCATGAATTTATAGTTCGTCGATTTTGAAAAAAGGAAATATTTTTGATGTCTCAAATCGATAATGACAGCAAGAAAACCTGGCGATTATTTATGATTAATATCAGTCTTATTATCATTTTATTCTTGTCAGGTATTTTCCTTGGATTTGTACTCACAACGAACCGCATCATCAAAGAGCAGATGTTTACCACTGCCCGGTCCCATTTTAGAAATATTGTTCTGACGCGACGGTGGAATGCCGATCACGGCGGGGTCTATGTGGAGAAAAGAAAAGGTGTTATCTCCAATCCCTATCTTGAGAATCCGGATATCACAACTGTGGACGGGACGGTTTACACCAAAAAAAATCCAGCCTTAATGACCCGGGAGATATCCGAATATGCCAGCCAAGCCGGTGATTTTATTTATCACATCACCAGCCTCAACCCTTTAAATCCAGATAATAGTCCTGATGACTTTGAAAGAAAAGCATTGGAAATGTTTGAAGAAGGCAGGCGTGAATTTGTTGTAAAAAAACAGGTGGACGAGAAAATATTATTTCGATATATGGCCCCGCTTTTTGTTGAAAAAGGATGTTTGTCCTGCCATGGAAAACAGATGTATAAATTAGGTGATGTTAGGGGAGGAATCAGCGTCTCCTTTGATATATCCAAGATCCAGAAAGATATGAAAACCAATAGGATTTTAATTGGTATTGCAAGTTTAATCACCGTTTCGATATTGATCGCTATTTTTTATGTCATGGTTTCAAGGGTGGCAAGAAAACTTAGAGCGGCGCACCGTACAATAGAAATTATGGTGATTACAGATGAATTGACCCAACTCTATAACAGAAGACACTTTTATACGTGTCTTGGGCAGGAAATTGACCGGGTTGAACGGTATGGACATCCTATTAGTCTTTTAATGCTGGATATTGATCATTTCAAGCGGGTCAATGATAATTTTGGCCATCAGTCAGGGGATGACATCCTTGCCGGTGTGGCGCAGATTGTGAGGGATGTCACCCGGAAATCTGATATTGTTGCCCGCTACGGCGGAGAGGAGTTTTCCGTTATCCTGCCTGAGACAGATGTTGAAGCGGCAATTGAATGTGCTGAAAAAATTCGGCAGGCAATTGAAGATTATATATTTCAAATACAGAACAGGCAGGTCCTACAGGTGACGGTTTCCATAGGGGTGTCTTCAATACAGCAGATTGGCAAGATACAGGAAGATGATGTAAAAAAGATCATTGAAATGGCTGACCAGGCACTTTACAAGGCCAAGGAATCCGGGAGAAATCAGGTCGCTGTAAAATAAATGGCGATGCCAGGTTTTAACCTTGGATAGAAGGATTATCTGACTAGATGCAATCCGTATTTTTCCGCTGTTTTCTTTGCCCGGCGGAATCCTTCCGGCGTCACCGGGCGCGATAACGCCTCTATCTGCAAAGCCTGGCCCACAGGATGATACTGGGACATGATGTTCACAAAGGTTTCCGGACTGATTTCCCGGGCCAGAAATTCCATGATCTGTTCAGTACCGGCCAAATCTCCCGGCATGACCAGGTGGCGAACCAGAAGTCCGGACCGTGCAATGCCCTTTTCATCCAATGACAGATCTCCCACCTGTTTGTGCATGATCCGAAGTGCCTCTCTGGCCACGGCCGGGTAGTCTGGAGCACGGCATGCCATTTTGGCAACCTTTGGATCCCAGAATTTGAAATCCGGCATATAGATATCGATGATGCCTTCCAGCAAGGCCAGAGTCTCAGGCCGGTCATATCCTGAGGTATTGTAAACCAGGGGAATGTTAAACCCCTGATCCAGCGCCAGATCAACTGCCTGGAGAATAAAGGGAACCACATGGGTGGGCGTAACAAAGTTGATGTTATGACATCCCCTTTCCTGAAGAAAAATCATGGCCCGGGCGATCTGATCCGGTGCGGCAGTCTCTCCCTCTCCCCTGATGCTGATATCTTCGTTCTGGCAGAAACAACAGCCAAGGCTGCAATGGCTGAAAAAGATGGTACCGGATCCCCGGTTACCGGACAGGGG
>PIVQ01001819.1 GCA_003354055.1 Desulfobacteraceae bacterium
GGCTTGAATTACGTCTACTTCAATCCCTTCGTCTTGATACCAAGCACGGAAGCGCCCTAGCATAAATTCAAATACGTCAGTTGATACATTTAAGTTAGTTAACTTGTCGCCACACAATGTTTGCGATTTAGCGACTAGGTCTAAAATATCAAGTGGTAGTTCTTTTTCTACCATGATGCGAAGTGCACCAATAGCAGCACGGCGAAGCGCAAATGGGTCTTTGTCACCTTTAGGTGCTTGGCCTATACCAAAAATACCCACCAACGTGTCAAACTTATCAGCAATCGCTACTGCGCAGCTAATTAAGTTTGTAGGTAAGTTATCCCCTGCAAAGCGTGGCATGTACTGCTCGTTTTGCGCTATGGCTACATCTTCGGCTTCACCGTCGTGGCGAGCGTAATGCATTCCCATTATGCCTTGCACGTCGGTAAACTCCATTACCATTTCTGTCATTAAGTCAGTTTTACTTAATAAGCCTGCACGCTGCGCTAGGTCTTTATCTGCACCTAATTGCTCAGCAATATAACCTGCAAGCTCACTAATACGCTGAGACTTATCTTTAAGCGTACCAAGTTGCTTTTGGAACAATACGCTATCAAGCGACTC
>PIVQ01000953.1 GCA_003354055.1 Desulfobacteraceae bacterium
GAATTAGGTGAAGGTATATTATATTCTAGTTTAATAGAGGTTGGAATATTAGAGGGTTTAGATGTTGCTGGTAGTATACGTGCTGATATTATAAGAATTGACCCACTTAATGAGACTTCCCACGGTGCTCAATTACAATTGTATATGAGTGATGAAGATAATCTTTGGATAGTTAGTGTAGAAGGTGGTGCAACATCAGCACAAGACCTTCACATGACTCCAACATCAAATGGAATGTTCGTAATAGATAGTGATTTAGGTGTAACTGGAACTGGAACTTTTCTTGGTAATGTTGGTATTGGTAATATTACTCCTACGATTGATTTAGCTATTGGTGAAGCTGGATTAGGAATAGAATATAATACTGGAACTACTGGTGGTCTATCTTTTCTAAATGCCGATGGTAGTTATGTATTTCAATATGATAGTATGGGTAATGTTGTTTTTGGTGATAGAGATATTATAAAGGCAAGTGAATTAGAAGGATTGTCTGAAGCAATTATATTAGGAAATGCTAATACTTACTTAGTTGATAGATTTATTCATTCTATATGGGAAGATAGCACTAATACACATCAAATAGGTCTTGAATTTGATTATTATACTGGTTCTGGTGGTAGTAGTTCAACACATTCAAGAATACATATTGCTTCTAATGCTATAAATGATGAACCTATTAATGGTTCTGGTTTAATCTATTCTGCTACTTTTAATAGTAATGGTGATGCTATTATATATGGTGCTAATGCTAATGGTGCTAAGATAGACCCTCAAATTGCTTTAGCTATTGGTGATGGTGATACTGGGTTTAATTGGGAATCTTCCAATAATTTAGGATTTTATACAGGTGGTACTGAAAATTTTAGATTAGATAATTCTGGTAATTTTACTAGAAAATCTGGAGGTTATATTGCAGGACAACAGATTATGTGTAGAATTGGGTTAGAAGGGACAGAACTAGGTAATTTAGATGTAACTGGAACACATACTGTTTATGTTAGTTTTACAAGAGTAAGTGATGGTGGAGGACCTCCAACTTTTACTTTTAATAGAACATTTCTCCAAAATAATGGTTTTAACGATGATGATTCGCTTACATCTGGTGCTCCACCTGATGCTATGCAAAGATTAATTACAACTGTTACTGGTTTATATCAAGTTAATTATTATGTACATTTTCAAGGAACAACTGGAACAGGAGCATTTCAGTCATATCTACAAGTTAATGGAAGTGGAACATATGGAATGAATCAAGCAATGAAAACAGTAAGTACTACGGATATTGTTCAAAATGGAAGTGCTTTATTTAATTTAACTAATGGACAATATATAACACTAGTAGTTGTTGGACAAGGAACTTATTCTTGTGGTGTTGGTGAAATATCAGCTGTTTTAATATCAACAGCAATATAATTAAATAAGTTATCGTTTTAATATTATGAATGAATTAAATTATTTATTCACCATTTCAAAATATATTTTATATAAATATACATTAATTTACTAATGACTTCAAATATATTTTTAGGAACTACCAACCAAGGTAGAATCACATATAACTTTAATACAACAAATATGACATTAGGTAATGGAAATGCTGAAGTTGTTAATATTGCTTCAAATCAAAATGTTGGTATTGGTTTTACAAATACAGATACACCTGCTTACAAATTAGATATTTCTGGTGGAAGTATGAATCTACGTGATGGTGCTGAAATTAAAATAGATGGCGTTTCTGTATTATCAAAAAATACATTAGAAGTTGGTATTACTGCTTCAAGTTTAGAAAGTGTTGGAACATTAAGTTCATTGACTGTTGGTGGAAATGCAGAAATTCAAACTGATTTATTAGTTCAAGGTGATTTAACTGTGAATGGAACTATGACTACATTTAATACTGAAACTTTTACTGTTGAAGATCCTTTAATTAAAATGGCTTCAAATAATGGTGGTGATGCTCTTGATATAGGATTATATGCTTTATATAATGATGGAACTTCAAAGTTTAATGGTATATTTAGAGATGCTTCTGATAGTATATTTAAGTTTTTTCAAGGAACTACTATTGAACCTACAACCACTGTTGATATTACTCCTGCGAATGGATATACTAATGCTAGTATATTAGTAGATAATATTCAAGCAACTACTATGGGTATTGGAGTTGCTATTCCAACAAATACATTAGATGTAATAGGAACTATTGGTGTTTCTGGTGATATTTTACCATTATTAGATAATCAATTCTCTTTAGGAACTACTACAGTTCGGTTTAAAGAACTTTTCTTAACAAGCGGAACTCTTCATATTGGTGATGCTACTATATCGGAAAATAATGAAACAATTGTTTTTGGTAATAATGATTTTGCTGTTAATAGTAACACATTTTATATTGATGTATCTACTACTCGTGTAGGTATTGCTACAAATACTCCATCACATCCATTGGATGTTGTTGGTGGTATTAATACTTCTACTAATTATTATATTGGTGGAACA
>PIVQ01000954.1 GCA_003354055.1 Desulfobacteraceae bacterium
GAATTAGGGACACAATTTGGGATAGAATATTTAGAAGGGATGATAACCAACCTTGATGAATATATAGAGACAACCGGAAAGAGCTATAAGAACCATAATCTTGTATTGAGGAAATGGGAAAAGAATAAACCGGTACAAGTTGAAACTACAGAAGAGGAGTTAGAAGCAATATGGAAATAAAAGGGTTTGAAAATGGGTTAATAAAATATTATGGAAAACATCAAAGTGAACATGTTGCAAAAGTAACAATGAAATATGTTGAATCTAATTATAATAAACAGGATTATTCTAGCTTGTTACAAGCAGTAATGAAATCCCACCCGTTTAATTACGGATATCCAGACGTAGCAGCAATAGAAGAGGCTCAAGATAAATTATGGAAGAAAGAAGGAAAATCGTTGAGGAAATCTACAACTTCAAACGAATGGACAACAACCATAGCACCGCTAACAGAGGCAGAAAGAAAAGAAGCAGAGTCAATGCGTAAAGACTGGGAAAATCTTTTAGAAAATGTCACAAATAAGAATGTTCATAATTGATACTGACTAATGTATATTGCAACCGCTTGTATATGACAAAACGGTGGTTATCAGAGGTCTAAGGAGAATAAATATGAAACAACCGACTAAAGAGAGTTTTTTGAAAGATGTAGAGAATCATGAAATGAAAATATTGAAAGACGATGGCTTGTACAGACATATCAGATATAAGAGACCTGAAACAATGAATATGTTTTTTGATATAATTACATTCCCTCATGGCCTTCTATATCGTGGAGATATGGGTGAATTTTATTTTGAGAGGGTTGAAGACATGCTTTGTTTTTTTAGGAACAATAAGTCAGAACTTGAAATAAATATCGGATACTGGGGGGAGAAGTGCCAATCTGAAGATGTTAGAGGTGGTATGAATGAATTTGATTCTTCAATATGGGAAGAAACTATAAAAGAGTATTGGGAAGAATGTTTTGAAGAAGAAACAGATTCAGAAGAAGCAAAAGAAGTATGGGAAGAACTTGAAACAATTTTCCATGGAGATGATTCTGAATGTGAATACGTGTCTAGGGTGAACAATTTTTCCGTGTCTCATATTGATACTAAATTTAATTTATGGGAGTTATGGGAAAGCCTTGGATCTGGAAAGCGGGCAACATATCATTTTGTTTGGTGTTGTTATGCTATTGCATGGGCTGTAATTCAGTATGATAATAAATGAAACTATCTGAAGCTTTAAACAAAATAGAGAAACTATATAATTGGAAACTTTCCAAAGAACAAAAGAAAATATTTGTTGATATGATGAGACTAACCAAGAACCCACAGCAAATAATAGACAACTGGGCTATATATCATCACGACAATCCACGACGTAGCCCTAAATGGTTTAAGGTATGGTTTTATAAGAATGTTAACGTAGAGGAAACAGAGAAGCAAACAGAGTTTCCATCTATGAAATGGGAGGATAAATGAGACCACAAGATATTAAAATTGGAGAATATTATAGATTTAGAGAACATCCACATTATTCATATGCAAAAGCGATTGAAGTAATACCTAGCAAAACAGGCATAAATACTAAAACATACAAGATTGTAAAATGTGAGCATGTAGTGAACAAAAATGATAATATGGGATTCGTTAGATATTTTAGACCAATAGATTTAATTAAAGAAGAAAAGTAAATCAAATTCTTAACCATATAACAAGGAGATAGATATGAAATACAAGATTTTAACAAAAGAAGGTCAATGTAGTTTTAAAGAATATGATAAATCAATTAATGATTTAATCCCTTGCGGATGTGAGACAAATATAAAAGTAGGTAATAATTGGATATGTAAAGCACATTTACCGAGTGCATTTCTGAGAGACAGTAAGCCAGAGATGGAAGATAAAGAAGGTAAACATGTAAAGTTTAGAGAAGATTTTATTAAACTGGCAAAAGGTGAAGAGCTAAATATAGAACAGGTAGAAATGGAGTTTTAGAATGATACCAATAGAAAAACTAATGGCAATATCAGGACGTAAAGAGATATCAATAAGAGCAAGAGCAAAGAAGCTAGGGATTAAAACAAGGTATAAAAAGTTCACAAAGAAACACATTAAGGTGTGGTATACAAACAAAGAGGCAAAAGAATTGATGAACAGTTTTAAGAGTTTTAGAATAATAGATGATTATTTAAGTACCATAAAAGAAGATAGAGACAAATTTAATAAGGTGGTTAAAATATATTAAATAATCCTTGCATTAAATAATAAGGTATGTTAGTGTTTAGGTAGGTGGTAAAGAATGAGTAAAGAAAACAAGTGTGGCCACGAAGAGGGAGACTCTTTGTATCTAGAGATTGAGATTATGTCAATGCAAGGAATGATATCTGTGGGAGTTACAAATTATTCTTTATGTGAATCATGTAGAATTAAAGCGCAGATAGAGTTAAGAGATTTTATTAATAGTAGTAAGTATTTTAAGGAGTTGTCTCCTTTTGGTTAAGATAACAA
>PIVQ01000955.1 GCA_003354055.1 Desulfobacteraceae bacterium
CAGCCATGGGATTTGATCTTTTTCA
Organism: Desulfobacteraceae bacterium; assembly: GCA_003354055.1. The sequence goes on from PIVQ01000955.1 coordinate 26, forward strand.
CAATGAAATCCTTGAAGCCATGATCGAAACATCGAAAAATTCCAAAACCCTTTTGGAAACCCTGGATGAAGGATCTATGAATATTGTGGATGATATTGTATCCGCCCTTGTCCATGAACATCACCTCTGGCCGGATGAATATTCAAAACTCCTGCTCAAAATTCTCAATACAATCGGTAAACACGGTAATGCTATTATTCTGGGCCGGGGAGCCAATTGCGCCCTGAAAAAAATTAATGCGTTGAAGATCAGGATCGTGGCCCCGTCAACCCAGCGGAGGAAGTATATTCAGAAGGCCCGGGACATGAACTTTGACGATGCCCAGAAACTGATGGTCAGCACCGATGCCGGAAGAGCCGCCTTTGTTAAACGCTATTTTCACAGCGATGTAGCAGATCCTGCCAATTATGATCTTATCCTGAATACAGGTACCCTGTCCGTTGATAAAGCCGTGGATATAATTCAATGCGCCATCAGCTAAGTTTATTGATCAGTTTCTATATCTAATTTTCTTTTCAGGCCGGCATCTTATACTTGACTTCCCCTGTGAAATTCATTTACTTAAGTCTACCGGGTTTACAAAACTATTATTGGTTCGGGAGGCAAATGGAAGGCAAACGCATGGGTGTTTGGGGTCCTGTTTTTAGAATTCTTCTAGTGATGGGGATTTGCGGATCGGCATGGGCCGGGGGGAATCCCGAAGAAATTGGGCAAAAAACCGTTCTGAATATCCCACAGGTGCCTTTAGAAGAAAAATTTGATGTAAGGGAATCAGATTTTTCCGGCAGAGCGGACTGGATCTACCAGGCATCAGACTGGATTTTAAATCTATATATTACCCAAAAAGGTACCCGGAGTCAGGGCAGTCACGGGGTTCTTATATTTGAGGGAAATGAGGTGTCGGGAACCCGCGATGAAACACGAGCCCTTCCCATCGGTACAGTCCAATACAATGGCACTGCAGCGGCAAAGGCCAATTTATGGGACGATACCGGGTGGCAGATGATTGATGCCCTGGTCAAACCAATTGTCCATGAACCCGTTGATAATGTTATTCCGGAAGGATCCCGTCCTGATATGAAAAAACTTGAATCTGATTTTGATGCCCAGGAAAATTAGGCCCACTGTGCCCTCTTTTCATCTATTGAAAGCATAAAAAAAGCCTTTTGATATTCCGATAGATCAAGTTATTTTGTAACGATTCCTAACCGGAAATCAAAAGGCTTTATAATTTTGTGTAAAGATAAACTTAAACTGTCATCTGCTCCATGGCTTTTTTCATCTGTCTAACGGCCTGACGGAGGCGTGATTCATTTTCAACCAGGGCCAGACGGACATACCCTTCTCCTTCATCGGAGAACCCGGTTCCCGGTGCCACAGCCACATTCCCCTTGTTCATCAATTGGATGGCAAATTCCATGGCCCCCATTTTTGCATAGGGCTCAGGAATTTTGGCCCAGACAAACATACCGGCCTTGGGTGTTTCTATTTCCCATCCGAGTCGATTAAGACCTGAGCAGAGTACATCCCGCCTTGTTTCATAGACCTTGCACAATTCAGGAATAGTATCATCACAATCCCGGAGAGCAATGATGCCGGCCACCTGGATGGCGGAAAAGATACCATAGTCAAAATACCCTTTTATTTTTCCCAGGGCACTGACGATCTGCTCATTACCCACGCAATATCCGATACGCCAACCGGCCATGTTATAGGATTTGGAAAAGGAACCGAACTCCACCCCCACATCCTTGGCACCTTCCACCTCCAGAAAACTTGGGGCAACATATCCGTCATAGGTGATCTTGGCATAGGCAAAATCATTGATGACCATGAAATTAAAGCGTTTGGCCAGTTTTACAATTTCCTTGAAAAAATTCTTGTCCACGACCACCCCTGTGGGGTTGTGGGGGTAGTTGAGCATGAGCACTTTGGGACTTGGGTAGCAGGACTCGCAGATATTGGCTATCCTGTCCAGAAATCCTTCTTCCGGCTCAATGGGAATTCTCATTACATTGGCACCGGCAATCACCGCCGCATAAATATGGATGGGAAATGCAGGAGCCGGTACCAGAACAGAATCTCCAGGCCCCATAATGGCAAGACAAAGATGGGAAATGCCTTCCTTGGAGCCGATGGTGAAATAGGTCTCTTTTTCTGCATCCAGGTTAATATTATAATGCCGGTTATAATATTTTGAGATCTCCTGTTTAAGATGGGGCAGGCCTGAACTTTCCGGATATCTGTGGGACTTTGGATCCTTTGCCACTTCCACCAGTTTTTCAATCACCGCATCCGGTGTGGGATCCATGGGATTTCCCATGCCAAGATCAATGACATCATCCCCGTTTCGCCGTTTTTCCATTTTCATTTTATTGATCATGCCGAACAAATAGGGCGGCAACTGATCCATGCGAGATGCAAACCGAATGATATTATTTTCTTCCACGACCAAAAGCTCCTAA
>PIVQ01000956.1 GCA_003354055.1 Desulfobacteraceae bacterium
TGAAGCGGCTATCGAAACCACTAAAAAATTGATTCCAGATAAATTTCTAAAGCGAACAGCTATCTTCGCTAGATGTGTTGAAAAAGGGGAAAATAAATGACTATTGAACTCAAAGTTAAGCACATGGATAGCGATCATGTCTGGATAGAAACTTATAAAATCGGATCCAGTTACGGGACGAAACATAATAAAATCTATCTCAAAGAAGGCTCTGATCCTGAAATATGGGCAAGGGGTCTCATAAAAAATTACAACGAAACATTAAGGCCCGGTGAGACTGCCCGGGAACTTGTTTCTGTTATGGGGTTTTGAACGATGACTGATGCCGATTTATTGATCGCCGTTGATGAGATCATAAAGGCCATGGAGGGAGGCTTTGCCGACTCCATAATGTTCGACAGCCTGATCTTCATATTGGACGGTAATCCTCTCAATACAGATGATATGAGCGCCATGGATAGAATGGCTTATATAACCCTTTTGCTGGTTCGGCATATGCTGACAAAACAAACCAGTTGAATTTGCTTCTGTAACGAAGCATCATAGGCAACGAGGCCGCTCCCTGAGGCTTGATCACCTTGGGTAACAGCGTCTTATCATCTTTCCGCACTAATTGCGGCCTCGTTCGCGGGAAGGGTGAGACAGAAAGAAAGATGATGATGAGCCAAGAATATACGACCATTGAATTAGAGAACTACAGAAAGTCTTCATAATGGAAGGCTGGGTAATGCTTCACAGAGTTTTCACAGATTGGGAATGGTATCAAGATGGTAATGTTTCCCGGGTTTTTATCCATTGCCTTCTAAGAGCCAATACAGAAGATAAAATGTGGCGTGGAATACTGATAAAAAAAGGCTCATTTATTTCGAGCTATGCGAAATTATCTGCGGAAATTGGACTCTCACCAAAAATAATTCGGACCTCAATAAACAAGCTAATTCGGACAAACGAATTGGCACACCAATCAACCACAAAATATTCAACAATATCAATAGTTAAGTGGGAACACTATCAAAAGAAGGGCAAACAAACGGGCAAACAAACGGGCAGTCAACGGGCAAACCGAGGGCAAACCGAGGGCAACAAACAAGAATCAAAAGAATCAAAAGAAGAAGAAGAATCTATAGAAAAAATAAATAAAAAAGAAAATCAGGAATATTCCGATAACTTTTCAGAGTTCTGGCATGCTTACCCCAGTAGCGACGGAAAAAAATCAACTTCGAATGCTTATGAAAAAATTATTAAATCGAAAAAAGTTGATCATGAACAGCTACTGAAAGCAGCGACGAACCATGCTCAACAGATAAGATCTGGCGAAAAGAATTACCCGTTTGCTGGATACAATTTCATAAATCAGGATCATTGGCAGGATTATCTAGAATATACACCGAAGAAAAAACCGGTGAATTATGGAAAGAGAAACGACAAACAATCCGAGATGCGTGACATCTTCAATGATATGAGGAAAAGAGAAGGCCTTGTTGGCTCCGGTGACGATGAACCGGGAATGAAAGATATTACACCGAAAGGGAAAACACGATGAATACTCTACAAATCAATTCTGCTCTTATGCCAAATGTTGAAAAATATAAAAACACGCATGTTTTTAAACATCACAAAGGTGTAATGCTTAATCCTAGCTCTCCTGAAGTTATTTCGTCTGAAATATTTGATTTGGTAGTTTACGACGTTGAAAAAGCCTGTATGCCTTTGACTGCTGAAAGCTCAATAAACTGGACGCAGCTGCTCTCTGGTTCATTTCCTGTAAACAATGCAGTTGATCCCGAGACATATTCGGTTTTTTTACAAAAAGTGATCTGTAAATATCCTGAAGACATAGTCGAACAGACGGTTTATGAAATTATTACTGAAGAAGAATGGCTTCCTGCTATTGCCAAGGTTAGCAAAAAACTCGATAAAAAATTGCAAGAACGAATGGAAATAGGAATTAACGCCCAAACTTGCAGAATATCGCAAGAGAATTTGATTGATAAATGGAAGCAATATCACACTATTGAAAATCTTGAACAAACCATCAGGGTTAACAAATCAAACATCGAGCGTTCGAAGCACGATCAGTACCCAAAATTTTTAAATATCTATAAAAAACGTTTGGAAGAAGCGGAAGCCGGTCTTGCGTTTATGAAAAAGGAAGACTGATGACACCGAAAGAAGTATTTGCTAATCTACTAACGTTGTATCCGAAAAAGTGGGACAAGGAAGCTCAAATCAAATGGGCGGCTATCTATGCTCAAACCCTTACTGGTATCGATGGAGACGAACTAGAAAAGGCTTATATCAAGGCTTGCGGAGATCAAAAATATAATTCCCCGCCTTCCCCTGCTGAAATTCGAAGCCACGCCAATGTAACAAAAACAGTCGAGATATTCCGCGACCCGGGACAATGGCCTTATGCCGGTAAAGCAAATCAGCATATGCATTCTACACCTGAATGTCGGGAAGCCCTGAACGGCGGTTATGGTCTGGG
>PIVQ01000203.1 GCA_003354055.1 Desulfobacteraceae bacterium
CTGATTAAAGTTCTTCAGGACTACTATGAGAAAAACGGTATTGCTCCCATGGTACGTGTTCTGTCCAAACTGACCAAGTTCAAACTGAAACACATCTATGAGCTGTTCCCCTCAGGACCCGGTAAAGGTGCCTGTAAGATGGCTGGTCTTCCCAAACCGACCGGTTGTGTATAGTAAAACTGCTCTTTAGTTTTTCTGTCTAGTTTATAAAGGCCCTGTTTGTAAAAACAGGGCCTTTATTGTTTCTGCGAAATAGTCAGTTGCTACGTGCCAAAGGAGCTCGACACACTTGATCGACGACACCAATAAAAAAATTCTAAACAGCATTCAGGTTGATTTTCCCATCCATCCCCGGCCCTATAAAATCATTGCAGAGCGTTTAGGACTTACTGAAGATGAACTCATAGAACGCGTCAGCGCCATGAAAGAGGACTTCCTTATCCGCAGGATAGGGGGGAATTTCAGCCCGGATCGCCTCGGATATCACTCCACATTGTGTGCCGCCCAGGTGGAAGAAGAGAAAATTGAACTCTTTAAACAGGTCGTGAACGCATTTCCGGGCGTAACCCACAATTATAGGCGAGACCATAAATTCAACGTCTGGTTTACCTTTATCGCCCCTTCGGTTGAGATTATTGAAAAGAACCTTGCAACCATTGCTGAAAAAACCGGGGTGACCACCATTTTGAATCTGCCGGCCACCCATGTATTCAAAATTTCAGCCAATTTTAAGGTATGACGACCCTTAGGGCGGCTCTTGCTATCCAACACTGCCCTGCCGGCAATTTTGACCATAATTTTGCCCGCACTCTGGATATCATATCCGAGGCTGCCACCCGCAATGCCGACATAGTTGTTTTTCCTGAAATGAACCTTACCGGCTATGCAGCCGGTGAACAGGTCCACCCAATTGCCAGCCCAATGTCTGCTGAGTGGATGAACCGACTCCAGCAGTCATCTGACGATCATAATATAATTATTCTAGCTGGATTGGTTGAAAAAGGTGAGAATGGCTGCACTTACGCCACGCATCTTGTGATTCGGCCCCACACTGACACGGCGCATTACCGTAAACTACACCTGTCTCCCTTTGAAGCCCCGTACTTTACCCCTGGTAGCGAGGTTAGGGTTTTTGAGGAGAAAGACGTTCGTTTTGGGGTTCAACTCTGTTACGATGCGCATTTTCCGGAATTGTCAACGGCGATGGCATTGAAGAACGCAGATATCATCTTCATCCCACATGCTTCTCCCAGAGGCAGTTCTAAGGATAAATTCAACTCCTGGATGCGACATTTGACAGCCAGGGCATTTGATAACGGTGTTTTTGTTGTTGCTGTGAATCAAACCGGTGAAAATGGACGTGGATTGAAATTCCCGGGGTTAGCCCTTGTGATCGGGCCGGACGGTCATATGATATCAAAAAACACAGAAAATCTGGAAACCATTCACATAGTGGATTTGGATCTTTCCGCCCTGGATCGGGTCAGGTCTCACAAGATGCGGTATTTTCTCCCCAACCGCCGGGCAAATCTAATTGATTGAGAGTTCTAGCGAGAACAGTAAAATCAATGACACGTCCCTTTTCCCGCTCTTCCCGCTCTTCTCGCGTCTCTCGCTTTATTGCTTGATCAATGATCTTCTGTTCTGGATATAGGCATTGCGGATGGCCACATAAGGATCCAGAGACGCATCTTTCAGAGCTTCATAATCCCCGATTCTAAAAGAAGTCCTGTTGGTTTTATCCAGAGCCCAGAGTCCCCATGAAAGTTCCCACGGCTCTGCATAGTTGATTGGTGTGATGAACCAGTCCCCTGCCCTGCCCACGGCATCCCTGAGCGTTGAAGGGCCCAGAATCGGTAAAACCAGGTAGAATCCGTCTCCAATATTGTAGGATCCAAGGGTTTGGCCCAGGTCCTCGTCATGTAGCCGGATATCCATATGTTTCTGGGCAAAGTTGTTGAATCCAAGTATACCGATGGTGGAGTTAACAAAAAAGGCTGAAAATTCATTAGCGGCGGCTTCACCTTTGCCCTGAAACACGTTATTGACAAAGCGGACCGGAAACAGAAGATTGTGGAAGAAGTTGTTGATTCCGCTTCTTACCGGGGTGGGGACAATAAATTTGTATCCCTGGGCAATGGGCTTTATTCCGTAGAAGTATAGATAATCATTGACCGTGTACATGGCATAGTTGAAATGGTAGAGGGGGTCCGCTACCATTTGCTGGTCGTAGGTTTCTGTATCATATTCATCAAAAAAATCGTCACTGAGGTCGTCTTCGTCTGTCTGGGCCGGGGCTACAGCCGTTTCTTCTGATTCTGCTTTTACTTCAGGGGTGACCTGAGCCAAGATCAGAGCAGGTTGATCCGATTCCAAATTCTTTTTCCAGTCGTCTTTTGCCAGGGCATAACCGCTTGAAACGCAAAAGATCATACAGCCGAGCAATAGCGCCAGGATATTTTTCATTGGTCAACCTTTTCCCTTAATTGAGTGATAATGTCTTCTGGGGTTAGTGAAACCTGCTGTCTGTATTGTTCCCTGTAGTTGGCAGCCATGGACACGCCTTCAATCTTTATATCATAGATTTTCCATTCCGATGAATGGCGCTGTATCATTCTGTAAACAATGGGAACGTGAAGATCTCCTTTTACCAGCTCCGTAAAAATATCGGTTCTGAATATGTTTTTCTTAGGTTTTAAAGGTCGGGTGCTCAGGTAAAGAATGCTTACATTTTGCACATCCTGTCCGGCAAGTTTTGGGAAATATGTTTTTGAGATCAATTTTGAAAAATAGTGTATAAATTCCTCACGCTGCTCGTCTGAAAAAGATCTGTATTTTACTCCCAGAGCCAGCATGGAAAAGGTTTTAAAATCAAAGATTTCAAGCCCTTTATCATATAGGGCCTGCTCCTGGATAGAAGGATCTGCAATCAAGGCCGGGTCTCTTACAATATCCAGAACTTCGCCCACACTGACTTTAAGATGGGACTCAGCCTGGGCTGCCTTTTCCTTGGCCATGGCATCAATGCTTGCCGATACAACACTCGTCACCAGTAAAAGAGGTAAGAGACACCCACTGATTATCAAAAGGTTCTTAAATGATTTCATCTTCTATCCTGAACGGTTATGGGTTTTCATCACTGAAAATAAATTTTCTGATCAGGGACTCGATATCAAGAGAGGATTCCGTATTGTAGACTTCATCTCCGTCTTCAAGCATGATGTCACTACCTCCCGGTAAGATAGCAATATATTTTTCGCCTATTATACCAGAAGTTTTCACCGAGGCAATACTATCTTCTGAGATTTCCATGGAATTGTTAATGTTGAAAACCACTTTTGCCACCAACCGTTCCCTGTCAATAGTGATTTGCGATACATTGCCGATCTCTACCCCGGCTACTTCCACCCTGGCCCCTGATTTAAGTCCGGAGGCAGATGAGAAAAACCCATGGATGGCATACTGGTTTCCGGGAAATATGCTGAAATTACCTATAACCAATACCAGATATCCGATACAGAAGAATCCGACCAGAACAAATATTCCCACATAGAGTTCAATGTTTTTTTTCTTCATAAAGCATCCTTAAAAATTTTAGACAGCATTTTAGCTGTCACCTCAAAGAGTCTAACTTTCTTTTCCCTGAATAAAGGCATTGACGATGTCGCTGTGTGAATGGAGAATCTCTTCCGTATTGCCTTCAAAGATAATTTTTCCTTTGTCCAGCATGGCAATATGCTGGGTGATTTCGAAAATTTCAGGGATATCATGACTAACAATGACTGCTGTAAATCCGAATTGTTTCTGGTATTCTGCAATCATATTATGGATGTTATTTCTCCGGACCGGATCCAGACCTGTGGTGGGTTCGTCAAAGAGCACCGCCTTTGGATCTGTGATCAGGGCCCGTGCGAGGGCGACCCGTTTTCGCATTCCGCCCGATAGCTGGGAAGGGTACTTGCCCTCTGTTCCTTCCAGCCCGAGTATAACAATTTTTTCTTTTACCTTCCGGGGGATATCCATGTCCGGGACCTGTTTTTTTTCGGTGAGCGGCAGGGCAATATTTTCATATACATTTAAAAAATCAAACAGGGCATTGTCCTGGAACATATAGGAGATTTCTTTGTGAAACCCATGCTTTGTTTTTTTGTTCATCAGGTTTAGGGGTTCTCCCCTGATCAGCAATTGTCCGGAGTCCTGGTTGAGCAGCCCGATAATGTGTTTAAGCAGTACTGACTTGCCCGTACCGCTTTTACCTATCACAGCCGTAATCTCTCCCTTATGAATGGACAAATTGATTCCGTTGAGCACGCAATTTTGGTCAAACCTTTTGTGTACGTCAATGAATTGAATAAAGGGTTTTGACATGGTTTACACCAGAATAAAGGTAATAATATAGTCGGAGATCAATATCATAATACACGAATTGACCACGGCATTGGTGGTAGCAAGAGAGACACCTTTGGCCCCCTGGGCCTGCTCTTGTCCCATATGAGCAAAGTATCCCCTGAAACAGCATATGGTGGTAACGATAACGGAAAAGACCAAAGCCTTTACAAATCCACCGTTTATATCAGACATGGTTATGCTGGAAACAACCTTGTCCATGTAAACGGACGGGCCGATACCCAGCATAAGGGAACCGGTCAGATACCCCCCGAAAATACCCACCAGATCAAATAATGCGGTCAGCAGCGGATAACTGATCAGGGCTGCTACCAGGCGGGGAGAAAAGGTAAATCGTACTGGGTGGATTCCCATGGTTTCCAGAGCATCAATTTGTTCGGACATCCGCATCACACCTATTTCAGCAGCCATGGCAGATCCGGCCCTGGCTGCAATCATAATAGCGGAAAGCACAGGTCCCAGCTCCCTGATCATGGTCATGGCAACAGCAGAACCTAAGGCCGCTTCCGAACCAAATCTGACCAGGGTGTGATACCCTTGCAGCCCTAAAACCATACCTGTGAACAGTCCGGTCAGCGCAATTACAAACATTGATTTTGCTCCGATAAACCAGATCTGTTCCAAAATTTTTGAGGACTGGAATGGAGCGGTAAATACCTGGGCAAATCCTGAAATTAGAAAAATGGCCAATCGTCCGGCATTTTCTGCTGTATAAATGGCGTCTGCCCCAAGTATTTCCAACCGATGTCTGATCATACAGGGCTTATATAAAGTTTGACATGAAATTACAAGTGGGCAGATAGTGAGAAATCGTAGAGAATTAGATGAAATTTGTAAAAAAGTGTGAAAGGAATTGACACGTAGAGAAAAAACAAATACGTATTAATAAAATCCACACGGATATTATCAGGCCCTGACTAAAAAACAGATCCGATCACACCCTACCAAGATTGATCAAAGTATCAGGGCAGTGTTAACCCACATTATAGAATCAGGAGGGCAATATGGCCCAGAAAATCACCCTGAGTATTCCGGATATGCTCCATGAAAAAGTGACTGAATGGCGCAGTTCATTCAATTTTTCGAAAATGTTCCAGGAGGCACTGACAGAAGCCATTCAAAAGAAAGAAGAACTGCAGAAACGGTTTGCTGAAGAGTTTGATATGCCGGATATTGTCAAACGGTTACGCGAGGAGAAACTGGACTGGGAGAACAATTACTACAAAGTGGGGAAGAATAAGGGCATGCGCTGGGCCAAATCAGCCCATTATGAAGATCTGTTATACGTGCTTCATTATGAGAATACGTATGAACTCATCGGGCACGCAGATTACAAATCTTATTTCCAGGATATTTATGAAGCCCATGATTTGGGAAAATATTCCTCAGAAGGCGGTGTTGATCATGAACGCAAATTTATGGACGGCTGGTTTGACGGGGTAAATTCATTCTGGAATGAGGTCAAAGAGCAAATATAAAGCCCCAATATTAGATTTCAAAGTCTCAAGGACACCTCAAATTCAACCGCTGAAAAAGAGCTATATTTACGGAGCGATACATAAAGATGAAAGATACACAAACTATACTTGGAATTGATGTTGGATCTGTTTCAGTTTCCATTGCTGCCATTGATGGTGCGGGTACCCCGGTTTTTCAGGAAAGTATCTACCACCACGGTGAAGTCAAAAAAACATTGGCTAAGATGCTGGACCATGATTTTCTCAGATCTGTGAGTAATGTGGCCAAAACCACCTCCACCCCCTCTTTTATAAACGCAGATACCATTATTGACGAGCAGGTCGCTATTATCAGGTCGGCCCACCAAATCTATCCTGAAAATATCGAAGCCATTTTGTACATAGGCGGTGAAAAATTTTCCTTAAGTTTTTTTGACGGAATCGGTAATTATACCGGGGCTAAACACAATACCTCCTGCGCCGCAGGCACTGGCAGTTTTCTGGATCAGCAGGCCGGGCGGCTTAATCTGTCAGGGTCTGCCGAGATATCGGCCATGGCTCTGGAAAATGATAAGAACAGGCCGGACATTGCCACCCGCTGTGCCGTGTTTGCCAAAACCGACCTGATTCATGCCCAGCAGGAAGGATATGATCTCCATCAGATCTGTGACGGACTTTGTTTTGGCCTGGCCAAGAACATTGCCAACACGCTGTTTAAACAAAAGCAACCCCGGGGTCAGGTACTCTTCTGCGGCGGGGTCTCCAAAAACAAAGCCGTACGCCGCCACCTGGAAGCCATCACCCATATCAGTTTTACCACGGATGAGTTTTCCCTGGCCTACGGAGCTCTGGGGGCAGCCTTCTGCCTCAGAGATGAGCTGGAAGACCGGGACGACGCAGAGCCAATGGCAGTTCCAGTTCAGACCCATGGATATAAAATGCTTGATGATTATTTTTCAGATCAGGACAAGAAAAGCGGATACCGGTATCCAGAGCTTGCATTAACCCTTTCGGAATATCCTGATTTTACGGCCTTTGCCTCCTTTGATACCGATGGGGTTGAGGTGGATGTATACGAAGATCCTTCAGCCAGAGCTATTACCCACGGATTTCTTGGACTGGATGTGGGCTCGACCAGTACCAAAAGTATCCTTGTAGACCAGGACGGGGTCCCGGTTGCCGGGTTTTACACCAAAACCGCCTCGCGGCCGGTTATGGCAGTCCAGCGTCTCTTTAAAGCCTGTGATGAACTTTTACAGAACTTTGACTTAAATATCCGGGTTAAGGGGTGCGGAACCACAGGTTCAGGGCGACGCATCTCAGCAAAAATAATCGGCGCTGATATTGAACCGGATGAAATCACTGCCCATGCAACCGCCGCAGTTAATCTTAATCCCGATGTCGATACCATCATAGAGATTGGAGGCCAGGATGCAAAGTTTACCCTGCTCAGGGACGGCATGGTAACAGCTTCTGTGATGAATACCGTATGCGCCGCAGGAACCGGCAGTTTTATCGAAGAGCAGGCATCAAAATTGGACTGTTCCCTGGCCGAGTACTCAAAAAGAACGGAAGGGGTAACCTCCCCTGTGTCCAGTGACCGGTGTACGGTATTCATGGAAAGAGATATCAATTACTTCTTTGCCGAAGGGTATGAGAAAAACGAGATTCTGGCCTCAGTGCTTCATTCGGTCCGTGATAACTATCTGACCAAAGTAGCTAATGTCGCAAAAATCGGTAACCAGATCCTATTCCAGGGCGCCACGGCCAGAAACAAGGCATTGGTGGCAGCCTTTGAGCAAAAGCTTCAAAAACCCATCCACGTATCCAGGTACTGCCACCTGACCGGTGCCTTAGGTGTGGCTCTGATGGTAAGAGACATGGAGATCCGCGGAGAGATTATTCAGACCGGTTTCAGAGGGTTCGGCCTGTGGCAAGAAGATATCCCGGTAAGGCAGGAAACCTGCCGTCTGTGCACCAACCACTGCAAAATTACCGTTGCAGATGTGGGCGGTAGCCCACAGGCCTACGGATTTCTGTGCGGCAGGGATTACGACACCCAAAAAAGGGTGAGTAATAAAGATCAATATGACCTTCTGGCATTGCGCCGGAACACCCTAAAGGTGAGTCCCTTAAGCGCTTCCAAATCCAAACTAACCATCGGCCTGCCCGATGCCCTTCACATGACAGAAGACCTTGAACTCTGGCAGTCCTTTTTTAAGGAGCTTGGCATACGGACACGGACCAGCCGTCACCTCAAGGATCCTGTAAAACTTGGCAAATTAACTGCCGGCGCCGAATTCTGCGCACCGGTTGTGGCCCTCCACGGCCATGTGGACGCTCTGCTTGAAAAATCAGATCTGGTCTTTCTTCCCTTTTATTTTGAAGATAAAACAAGGGAGGATGCCAGACGTCAGCACTGCTACTATACACAGTTCGTACCTGCGATTCTAGCAGGAGAAAGTGACAAACCAAGGATTCTCTCTCCCACCATCCGGTATCTGTACACCAGCTTTCATACAAAAATGGAGTTGTACAACTGCCTTAAAAAGGTGACTCAGGTTTCCTTCTTTGATGTGTCCCAGGCTTTTGACAGGGCCGTGGCTGCCAAAAAGCAGCAAAAAGTCGCCTTAAAGGCATTATATCAAACCCATGCGGCTCATCCGAACGGTATCAGTAGGAACTCCGCATCCACTAAGGTTGATGTACTGCTTTTAGGCCGTCCCTACACGGTGCTGTCCAATGCAATGAACAACAATATCCCCGGTATTTTTTCAAACCTTGGCATTAAGGCGTTTTTCCAGGACATGCTGGATCTTGAAAATCTGGATTTAACCCTGATTGAACCCCTGCTCAAAGAAATCCACTGGAAACATACCGCTAATATCCTCAAAGCGGCCTTATTGGCGGCCACCCAGGACAATCTGTATCCTGTGTATATCTCTTCATTCAAATGTGCCCCTGATTCATTTGGCGTGGATTATTTCAAAGAGATCATGGAGCGTTTTAACAAACCTTATCTGGTGCTGGAACTGGACGAGCATGATTCAAGTGTGGGATATGAAACCCGAATTGAGGCGGCAGTAAGGGCCTTTACCAACCATGCTGGCCAAAAGGATAAAGTCCTGCCGGCTGCCAGGACCTCATTTATACCGCGGTTTACCCGGGAGCTTGACAAGAAAACCATAATTTTCCCCAACTGGGATTCCGTGACCGGTCATCTTATCGTGAATATCCTGAAGAACGAGGGATATGAAGCCGTACTAATGGAAGAGAATGAAGAAACCATGAAAAAGGGACTGCTGACCAATACCGGTCAATGCCTCCCCTTGAATGCGATAGGGGCGGGCTTTATCCATACGGTAAAAAAACACGGGCTGGATCCGTCAAAAACCGTTCTCTGGCTCAATGATTCCGAGATTGCCTGCAATATCAAGATGTATCCCTACCACATCCAGAAGATTCTGGAACGAGAGAAAAACGGATTTGAGCTGGCACAGGTGTACAAGGGGGAACTTTCCCTGTTTGACATCGGAGTTGTGGCATCCACCAACACGTATTTTGCCTATATGTTCGGCGGTCTGTTCAGGAGTGTCGCTTGCAAGATCCGCCCCTATGAGATCAATAAGGGAGAAACCGACAAGGCATTGGAATCAGCCGCAACAATCATGGGGAATGCTTTTCTCACCGGCGGCTCCAATGAAAAGGCCTTAAAGGAGATCATGTCCATTTTCAGCCGTATTCCGAAAAAAGAGGAAACCCGGCCAAAGGTCGGAATTTTCGGTGATCTTTATGTCAGGGACAACAGTACCATGAACCAGGATCTTATACGGTTCATCGAGGACAACGGCGGAGAAGTGGTCACCACCCCCTATTATAAATATGTGCAGATCATTGCCAACTCATACTTTAAAAAGTGGTTTAAAGAGGGTAAATATCTGAGCCTGATTTCCAATAAAGCCATGCTGACCGCCATGAAGGCCATGGAAAAGAAATACTACTCCTACTTTGCGCCCTTTCTGGATGAAAACACGCTCAGGGTAACGGAATCCTATGAAAATATTCTTGAGGAATACGGAATTCTGCCCGAGCATACCGGCGAATCCATGGATAATATCTTAAAGATCCATCACATTGTCCATGAACATCCCGACCTTGCCCTGCTCATCGGTGCTAATCCGGCCTTCTGCTGTCCCGGGCTTGTCACCGAAGCTATGGCAGAACAGATCGAGAAAAAGGTCAAGGTGCCAATTGTGAGCATCACATATGATCTTTCCGGCGGAAATAAAAATCAGGTGGTAGTGCCCTTTCTCAAGTATTTACGACAGCACCCCTACTCCCAGAGCAGGAAGGTTTCAGTCTGACGTTTACCCGGCAGATAGGGTTTGATATCCGG
>PIVQ01001820.1 GCA_003354055.1 Desulfobacteraceae bacterium
TGCGGGGGATTCATGTATCTCTGCCGTAACCTGTCCGACATGGACGGCAGGCAGACCGGAGATATGTGCGGAATTTTTGATTTTGATATCCAAATGTCCAGAAGGCTTCGATCTCTGGGGTACAGGGAAATTACCCTGACGTCAGATACCTTGCTGGGTAAAAAAGGGGAGAAAATCCGGGGCCATGAGTTTCATTATTCCTCCATTGTTTCTGATCAATCCCCGCATATTGAAAATCCCGAAGATGTGAAAAATGTATATGAAGTTGCCTCAAGGGTTGGGCAGAATATTTCCTTAAAAGGGTATCAAAGCGAGCAGACACTGGGGTCTTATCTCCATGTCCACTTTGGCAGTAATCCAAATGCGGCACCCCATTTTGTCAATTGCTGCGCTGAATTCAGGTGTGCCCGAAACAGAGCCGGGAACTAAAGGTATTGCCAATGGCAGAAGAAAAAAAACTCAAAGCCGGATTTACAACAGGAGCTGCAGCAGCAGCGTCGGCAAAGGCAGCGCTCATGGCGTTGCTCACCTGTCAGACCCCGACACAGGTTGAAATCCGGTTTTTAACCGGAGAGAAGAAAACAATCCCGGTAAAAGAGGT
>PIVQ01000957.1 GCA_003354055.1 Desulfobacteraceae bacterium
TCCTCTTCTTTATCTATACGGTAAACATGTTTTCCCAATGGTAAGATTTGGAGGGAATAATAATCCAAGGCTTCTTTTTTCCCACCCTGGTAGGCTTGGTCCAGATAAGTATAGTTTAGCTTGAAACGACTCAGATTTAGACCATTAGAGAACCCGCTGAGTGGCCTTTTTCCAGAATCAGGTTCCAAAAAGACATCCCGTAGAGACCGGTTAGAATCTCCCGCGCCTGATCCGCATCTTCAATATTTACACGAGGATGATTTGATAAGGGGGCATTAAATATATCTGTCATTTAGTCCTCCTTTTTTTGAATCCTTTTTATTCTGATATTAGAAACCCTGATACGACTTCAACTATTTCTATAGATTCCCTAAAAGAATTGAATACGGATTATCTATTCCCATACCACGTAAAATCACCCTTTACAATGGATTTGCAACGAATCGGATAGAACTTTGAAAGAATTCGGATTGTATTTTTTCTGATATTTCGTAACGCTTTTCTGAAATACAAGAATCAGGTTCCGTTTTTCTCTTTTGGTCTGTCATATAAAAATAGGGAATATCCATATGAATGATACCGACCATCTATTATTGGAGTTAACCAAGCGGATCGATGCCCTTGAGAACAGGACCGGACCACTGGCAGAGTCCGGGATAGATCTCCGGGAGGCTGGAAAGAGTCCCGGGAAACGATCTGCCGGTGATTTAGCATTTGAATGCCTGGCATCGGATCTTCTTGAGCTCTTTTCCTTCAGCAGTCAGGACCGGTTTGAGGATACGCTTGCCGTTGGGCTGGAAAAAATCGGGCAGACCATGGATGTTGATTTTATCACGATCCATATGCTGAGCAGGAATACCGGGGAATTTACAGGTACATATCAATGGATTCGACCGGATCTCACCATTGAAATCATGCATCAGGGAATTCAGGTCAGGAACGGGTTTCCCTGGCTTGAGCAGATGATGGGCGCAGCCAAGGTCATAACCATTGACCGGCTGGATGATCTGCCCCCGGAAGCCCGAAATGAACTGCTTGAGTGCAGGGCAAAGAAAATTCAATCCTTTGCCGCCGTGCCCTTCCATGTGGACGATATCATTTCGGGATATCTGTTTGTCAACACCATCACCCGGCAGAGAAAATGGGGGGGGCAGATTCAAGGCCGCCTCGGGCTTTTAGGGCGGATTATCGGGAATCTCCTGGCCCGCAAGACCGGTATGGATGATTTGAACAAACAGCTGGACTTCCAGAAAATGCATGCCGGGCTTTCATTTTCATTTCTGGATGCCCCTCTGGATAAGATCTCCGGGGCAGTAAAGAATGGATTGTCTGAAATAAGTAAATATATTGGGGCTGACATCAGTATTCTCCTTTTATTAGATAAGAAAAAAGAGACGCTGAAAATTATCCATGTCCATGACCCCGGCGGCCTGCTGCCCTGTGATAAAGATACCGGCGAACTCATCGTCAGCAGAGTCCCATGGTTTCTACGGCAGGTGCGGGATAGAAAAATCGTGAAGGCGGACAATCCGGATGAGTTGCCAAATACCGCTGCGGCAGACCGGGAACAATTACAAGCCCTTGGGGTGGCATCATGCCTTTCTGTCCCATTGATCGTGAAACCCGACATCCTCGGCACCCTTTTTACAGGCCGTATCACACCCGGACAAAAATGGTCTGATCAGGAGATCAATCATTGGGGGATGGCTGCGAACTTAATTGGGAATGCTCTGTCCAGAAAGCGTGTCGTAAGAGATCTGCTGGAGAGCAGGGAAAGGTACAAATCTCTGATTGAAAATTTGAACGTAGGCGTTTTCAGGAGCCAGGCTAGGCCCGGCGGAAAGATAATCGAGGCCAATTCAGCCCTGGTGAAACTCATGGGGGTAAAGAACAGGAAAGAGCTGCTGTCTTGTGCGTTAACTAAATTTTATGAAAACCCGGAAGACCGGCAGATAAACCAGGAGCAGCTGTTGGAAGAAGGTCAGATCAAAAACAACCGGAACAAATTTAGAAGATTGGATGGGGCTGTATTTACAGGGTTGGTATCTGCCGTGTTGATCAAAAATGAGTCTGGTGTGCCTGTTTACTATGACGGTATCGTGGAGGACATATCTAAAAAAGTTAAAGCTGAAGAGGGGCTTAATGAGGCTGCTTTGGAGATATTTCGCTTAAAAGATCAACTGGAAAAGGAAAACACCGTATTACGGCAGGAGATAAGGATCGTAGAGCACCATGACAGAATCGTTGGAGAGAGCCGGAATATCAGGAAGGTTCTTCGTAAAATTGAACAGGTGGCTGAAACAGATTCGGTGGTTATGATTTTCGGGGAGACCGGAACGGGAAAGGAACTGGTGGCCCGGGCCATCCATGACTTAAGTTCCAGAAAAAACAGAGCCATCATCAATGTCAACTGTGCGGCGCTTCCGGCCACCCTGATTGAAAGCGAGCTTTTCGGCCGGGAAAAAGGGGCGTATACAGG
>PIVQ01000204.1 GCA_003354055.1 Desulfobacteraceae bacterium
GGAATCAAAAGACCGGACCGGTCTTTGCTGTCGCCCTGGCCCTTTAAGGTGGCCACCACCTTGGGCTCCACCCTGAAGTCAAGATCCTCCTTAACCAGGTTGGTTTTTCCCTGGGTATTCAGGCGGAGCAGGGGAGATACCAGGCTGGCGCCGGGAACCGTTACCAGTCCTTTGTCTGCAGTAAAGGGAATTTTCAACTCTGCAAAATCTGTTCTGGGCTTTTCAGCAGGCTTTTGACCCAGGCCCAGTCCCGAGGCAGCATTTCTGATGGTGCCGGCAATATCAATGCCCACAATGGCTCCGTCCAAAAAGGTCAGATTACCCTTTCCGCCCAAACTCTGTTTGATCTGCTCAGGGGTATCCCCAACCATGGCAAGACTTACGTCTGCGGCCAGGGTGCCTTCAAGCATCTCTTTTTGAGCCGCATCCTTGATCATGGGACCGGCCTGGATACCTTGTGCAATGATACTCACATTGGTCGCCGGTGTATTTTTACGGACATCCAGCCGGGCCTTGGCACCGGCCTTGCCCTGGTAGAGATCCACTGAGAAGGGATCCAGGTTGAACACCCCGTTTTTCCCAGTTACATGAACAATCACATTCTCCATATTCAGATTGGCGGCTTTAAGCTTGCCGATCGTGACCTTGCCATCCAACACCATCTTGCGCAGCGGTGCATAATCCGTTTTTCCCTGTTTGCCTGATGCCGATTTAGACTCGGCGGTTTTGGGCGCTTCGGTCTTGCCCGCGTCTGCCGGCGGCAGATACCGGTCCACATCAATAGCGTCCAGGTTCAGATCAAACCTAAGGTCAGGCTTGTCAAAGGCTTTGGCCTGGGCTGAAAAAGTCAGGGTTGAGTCGTCCAGCACCATGGAGCCGCCTGACAGGGCAACAGCCTTGGCAGATCCTTTGATCGTGGCTTTGAGAGAAATCTTGTCCAGCACCTTTGGGTCACTTGTTTTAACAGGAAAAGGCTGGCCGAGACGGTCAAATAATTTTCTGGGAGAAAAAGAGGCCAGGTCAATTTCCATGTCAATTTTCTGAGCGGTCATGGGCTGGATCACCTGACCTTTAACCTTAAGTTCAAGCGCATCCAGGGCCTTGAGTACCAGATCCAGACCGATATCACTCTTGCCCGGTTCCTGGCCGATGGGACCGGCCTTGCCGGACAGGGACAGGGGCTGGCCATCCACCTTGGCACTGAAATTAATGGTGATGGGCGTATCCAGACTGATATCCGTCAAATCGAGATTCAAATCTGAAATCTCCTTGGACATTCCTGCGGCCTGATCCGCATAGGAGAGCAGTCCGTTGATAATGGAAAATTGTCCCACCATAAGAGAACTAATCGGAAGCCCGCCATCAGTGGTCTCTCCTGAAGAAGTCTTTGTTTCGGACTGTTCTTCCGACTTTTTTACCGAACCGATATTCTCCCAATTGCCTATACCGGCCTTATTTTTCATAAGCCGAATCTGGGGAGAATCCATGATAAAGGTGTCCACCAGGACCTTACGGGACAGCAGGGGCAGAACCTTAAGCCTGACCTCAAACCGCTTTACGGAAATCATCTCATCTCCGTCAAATCCCTCGGCATTCCCCAGAACCAAATCGGAAAGACTGACCCCCACCCACGGAAAGACAGACAACTTAATATCGTCTCCCATGGAGAACTTACGGCCGGTCTGCTCAGTAACCAAAGCCTCGATCTCAGGTTTATACCTCTGTACATCCACGAACATGGGGACCAGAACAACTGCCCCGATGATCAATACCACTACCAGCCCCAGGGCGATCCCGCCTACTTTGATTACTTTACTCATTGCATTCTCCAAGTGGATTTGCTTTCACAAATACGGTTATGCCAAGGCATCAAGAGCGGCACGATAGTCCGGCTCTTCCTTGATTTCAGGAACCAGCTGGGAGTAAATCACCTTAGCTGCTTCATCCAATACCACAATGGCCCGGGCCGTGAGACCTGCCAGAGGACCATCCTGGATCAACACCCCGTAATCATTACCGAACTTGGGGTTTCGAAATACAGAAGCTGTGGTTACATTTTCAATACCTTCTGCCCCGCAGAACCGCCCGTGGGCAAAGGGAAGATCACCGGAAATGCACACCACTGTTGTATTTTCCAGGGCAGATGCCTGCTCGTTGAATTTTCTGACTGAAGTCGCACATACCGGCGTATCAATACTGGGAAAGATATTCAATACAACCCGTTTTCCCTTTAAAGAATCAAGAGTGAATTCCGACAGATCCTGCTGAACCGCAGTAAAATTTTTAGCCTGTGCATCTTTTTCCGGGAAATCACCGGCCAAAGCAACCGGATTTCCGCCTAATAGAGTAGAACCCATGGATATTCTCCTTTTTATATTGAAACATTTATTGAATTTTGATTACGATCCTGCCTACAGGCCAGGATTTACATGGATCATGTTACTTTCTAATAGTAATGACTTGGTCAACTTTTTCAAGATAAGCAACTACAGATAAGGTTGACCACAGATTCACTCTACCATTACCGCAGTATTTTTCAATGGATTTCTCTTCCCGGGGATTATGGGTTTACATCCAGCTTCCTCGACGTCTATACTATTTTTATCGACTGTTCTCAAAATCATTATTCAGGCAGATAACCAAGACAGCCGCAAAGGAACAATATGGAAACCACACAAATACTGAGCTGGCTGGGATTTGTAAGCGGGATGATGATCGGTATTCCCCAGATCATTAAAACCCTAAAAACCCAAAGCGCAAAGGATGTGTCTTCCGCCACTTTTGTGCTTATCATTTTTACCTGTACCTGTTTGCTTTCCCGTGCAATTGCAATTCAGGAATACGCATTTATAAGCTATTATGTCTTTTTGATTGCCTCAGCCTGCTTTCAATTATTTCTTATCTGGAAATACAGGAAGAACAACAGATAAGGCGTGGCGTCAAATTTAAATCTCCCGGTACAAAATTGACCATCCTAAGTGAATAGCCATAGATGGAGATGCCACGCCAACTATCTGGGTTGTTTATTTTTGATGCTCCGCCTAACACTGTTGTTTTACTTGCCCGAATTCAATATTTCTTCCTTCTGGCACTTATGGGCCGCTACCTGTGATGATCAATACAAACTGGGCAGGATTCTCTTTTCCTTATAAAAATTTATTACAGAGTCCCGAACGATTTCTATACGGTCCCAGATTTTCAAAGCCATTTCAGGATTTTTATCATAATATTGGTGGCTGAATACAAAATAGTATTCCTTGGTTTTGATGGGAGGGCCGATTTTTATAATATGTTTATATTTTTTGTGGGATGCGATCATAGGATCAATGGTCTTGTCCTGGGCAGCATAGGCCTGAATCCGTCCCTTCAGTAGCATGTCCAGATTCTGTCGTGTGGATTTCGCCTCATTGACTGTAATGCCACGGGCCTTTAAATCCCCTACAATGGAGTATCCCATATTCGCGCCGACCAGATATGCATCTGTGATGTTTTTTCCATCCCAGGATACGGCACTGTCTTTAAGCCCATAAAAATAATAACTGATCACATCTATGCGCTTATCTTTATCCAGTTTACCGTCTTTCATTGGGAATCGTCCCTCTTTAAGACGCTCTTTTTTAAAAGAGTAGAATCCTGAGCCGTCAAAAAAACCGGATTGAAGATATCCATGGACCCGCTTATTGGGCATCCGTTTTATATTCAAAGTTAGCCCCAAATCCAAGGCCACCCGAAGCATGATATCCACCCCTATCCCGGGGGGCTCTCCAATGTTCTCCCCTTTTCCCATGACAAGGGGAAAACCGTCGTTATCCTGAAGACCAATGCTGAGAATAATATTTTGATGCAAGGTCTGCTCCTTATTCCGGGCATGAATGCTTTGGCTGCTGCCAATCATCCATACCAGTAAAACAAAAACCAGACTTGCCTTTTTAACCCCCATTGGTACCCATGTATTTATAAATTAATATAATTGCAGACCTATAAAATATCCTCGGCCCCAATAAAAAGTCAAATATAAATCCGGAATTAATCCCAAACAGCCCATTTGCAAGGCGCAAGAAAGTCTGAAACCGAAGTGTACTGTAGTACATGAGGCCCGATTCTATAATTTGGTAGACTTTTGCAGCAACGCGGCAGATGCGTGAGTTTTCGTTCAAGTACTAATTATAAATTCTCCTGGTCTGACCCGGGCATTCCTTATATACTGGTCTTTATACGAACAAAAAATCCAAAGGTATACCATGACGTTTCTGAACTTAAAACAAATTTTAGTTCTCGGATTCTGCCTCTATGCGGCTCTGCCCCCGGTATGGGCCGGCACAGCCATCGCGTCCGCGGCCGCTGACATTAACTGGATCGATATCTCTATCGGCCTGGCCGGCGGTCTGGCCCTGTTCCTCTACGGCATGGACAAGATGAGTACAGGAATGAAAAGTACGGCCGGGAACAAGATGCGCTCCATCCTGAGCTCATTGACCCAGAACCGGGTAGTGGCCCTGATGGTTGGGGCCTTTGTCACCATGATCATCCAGTCTTCATCTGCCACAACCGTTATGCTGGTCAGCTTTGTCCAGGCGGGCCTTCTGACTCTGACCCAGTCCCTGAGCGTCATTTTAGGGGCAGACATCGGCACCACAGTGACGGCCCAGATGATCGCCTTTAAACTTACCGACTATGCACTGCTCATGCTGGCCCTGGGATTTCTGGTCAAAACCCTGGGCAAAACCGAAAAAATCCAGTCCATCGGCGAAATCATCATGGGATTCGGTATCCTGTTCTTCGGTATGAAACTCATGAGCGATGTCATGACCCCTTTGCGGACCTATCCGCCCTTTATCTCCCTGATGCAGAATATGGAACACCCCTTAACGGGTATTGCCGCAGGTGCTCTTTTCACAGCTCTTGTCCAGAGCAGCAGTGCCACCACAGGGGTACTCATCGTTCTGGCCCAGGAAAACCTTATCACCCTTGAAGCGGGCATTCCAGTTATCTTTGGCGCCAACATCGGCACCTGTGTAACAGCGGTGCTTGCGTGTATCGGTACCACAAGAGAAGCCAAGCGGGTCGCCATGGCCCACGTTATGTTCAAAATTGCCGGGGTCAGCCTCTTTATTTTCTGGATTCCGAAATTTGCGGAACTGGTGGTACAATTAGGTCACTATTTCGATTCCGGCACTGCCCGGGATCTGGCCAATGCCCACACCTTGTTCAATGTCAGCCTGGGACTGGTATTTCTCCCCTTTACCCCTATATTTGCCAGAATTATTTACAGGTTCTATCCGGACAAGGAAGCCAAAGCACCGCCTCCACTGAAAACCATGTATATTGAAGATGCCGTGCTTGAAACCCCATCTCTTGCCATCGACCTTGCAAGGGCGGAGATGTCTCGGATGGCCAGGCTTTTAGGACGGATGCTGGATGCCATTATCATCCCCTTTCTCTCGGATGAACGGCATATTGCAACTCCGGAGATGTCCAGGGAAGAACGGCGGATGCTGTTAAAAGAAATTCCTCGGCAGGATGCCTTTCATCCGGATATGACACTGATGGAGGGACTGGATCTTCGGGAAGAAAAAATCGATTTTCTTCAGATAAAAATCAATGTTTACCTGGCCCATATTGCCCAGGGAAACATTACCGAAGACCAGGCAAAAGAGGTCTTCGGGATGGTCTCCATTGTCAAGGATATTGAAAGCATGGGAGATATTATCCACAGGAATATGATTCCCCTTATTGCCAAGAAAAAACTGCTCAGCTACGATTTTTCCCTGGAAGGCAAGGAGGAGCTGCTGATCTACCACGGCAAGGTGAGCAAACAGGTCAGGCTTCTCCAGGCAGGACTAAGGGAACCCAACACCCGACTGGCGCTTAAAATCGTGAAAAAAGAAAGAAAGTATCTGGACTTAGAATCCATTTACCGGACCAGGCATCTTGAACGAATCATCCTGAAAAACAAAAACTCCATTAAAACCAATGAAGTTCACCTGGAACTCATGGACCTGATGAAACAGATTGTGCTCTATTCGGCCAATATTGCCCAGACCTATATCAATACGGCGGCTCCGGACACAGAAGACCATCTTTCCGTAACTAAAAAGCAGGAGTAGAATCTCCGGAATTTTCACCTTTTATCTCCATTGAATCTCCATATTTGTCCTGTATGATAAGGACAAGTAAACAATTTCGATACCGGAGGACTTCATGAACCAAATTTTAATAAAAGCAAAACGATTCAGACTTTTGAGACTGCCGGCCTGTATTCTGGCAATAGCCTTACTGACATCCGCCGCATCAACCTCACCCGCCATAGGGGCTACCCCTATGACAGATACCGGGCAGAGCAAATGTTACAGCAACTCCGGTGCCATGACCTGCCCTACCCAGGGACAGCGGTTTTTCGGTCAGGATGCCAATTATACGTCTACCCCAATGGCATACCGGGACAATGGAGACGGTACCGTGACCGACCTTGTCACAGGCCTTGTGTGGTCACAGGCGGTGGATGCAAAAAAAGTCAGCCTGATTCAGGCTGAAAAAATGGCCAAGACCATGACTCTGGGCGGATATTCCGACTGGCGCGTTCCCAGCATCAAAGAACTTTACTCCCTGATAAATTTTACGGGAAATACCGGAAACTTCAGACCCGCCGGCTCTGGGAACGCCGGTTCAGGGAACGCCGGTGCCGGTGCCATCCCCTATATCAATACGGATTATTTTAACTTTAAATATGGAAACGTAAAAACGGGGGAGCGGTATATTGACGCCCAGTGGCTGTCGTCCACCCGATATGTCTACTATACCATGAACCGAAACCCCACCCTGTTCGGCGTTAATTTTGCCGACGGCCGGATCAAAGGATATGGATACGGGAATAACGGCCCCAGAGGGGAGAAAAAATTCTATGTCCGATTTGTCCGGGGTAACACATACGGCCAAAACCTGTTCCAGGCCAATGAGAACAGAACTGTCACTGATCAAGCCACCAGCCTGACCTGGATGCAGAAGGACAGCGGCAAAGCCATGACCTGGGAAGAGGCGCTGGTCTATGCTGAAACCAGTAGCTATGGGGGATATACAGACTGGCGCCTGCCCAATGCCAAAGAGCTCCAATATATTGTGGATTACACCCGGTCGCCGGATACAACAGATTCAGCCGCCATTGCCCCTGTATTCTCCGCCACCCCCGTTACCAATGAAGCCGGACAAAAGGATTTTGCCCATTACTGGACCTCAACCTCTCACCTTGACGGCAGACGCCCCGGGGATGCCGCTGTAACCGTCTGCTTTGGCAGAGCCATGGGGCAGATGCGCGGCCAAACCATGGATGTTCATGGTGCCGGCGCCCAGAGAAGTGATCCGAAAACCGGAAAATCCGGCATTGGTCACGGCCCCCAGGGCGATGCCAGACACAGCAAAAATCTGGTGCGCCTTGTCCGGGGCGGCAATGTAAGCGTTGCCGTTCAATCCGCATATGCTGACCGCAGCCGATACCCCTTTGTGGTAAAAGTAGACAAAGGATATGAGGCCACAGCATCCGGTTCCGGCAGTCAGGGCTTCAATGGCCAGGCAGGCGGTTCAGGTCAATTTGGATCCAACCCTTTTGGCAGCGGAAACAGCCAGGGAAGACCGGGGTTTGTCAGCCGCCTGGACCGGGATGGGGACAACCGGGTTTCAAAATCGGAGTTTGACGGCCCGTCACAGCATTTTTCCCGGCTTGACCGGAACAACGACGGCTATCTTTCAGAAGATGAGGCCCCTTCAGGCCCACCGCCAGGAGGCAAAAAGCCCTGATAAGGTATTCGGACCAGTGAAAGAAATCACCCCTTTTTCTTCATGGATAAAGAGATCCGTTTCCTGGCCTTATCCACATCCAAAACCCGTACCCGGACCTGCTGGCCTGCCTTGACGATCTCATTTGGATCTTTGACAAACCGGTCTGCCAGCTGGCTGATATGCACCAGGCCGTCCTGGTGAACGCCCACATCCACAAAGGCACCGAAGGCCGTCACATTGGTGACGATACCGGGCAATGTCATCCCCGGTACAAGATCGGATATTTCCTGGACTGTATCGTCAAAGGAAAAGGATTGAAAAGACTGTCTCGGATCGCGGCCAGGGCCGGCCAGTTCCTGAATGATATCCTTTAAGGTGGGCAGGCCAATATCCTGGGTGACATACGGGGTCAGGTCAATGCCTTGGACTTGGTCTGCCTGACCGATGACGGTGTTAATTTCCCAGTGTCGGTCTTTTGCAATATTTTTGACGATATCGTAAGATTCCGGATGAATGCCGGAATTATCCAGGGGATTTTTCGCATTTTTGATTCTCAAAAACCCGGCAGCCTGTTCAAAGGCCTTGGGACCTAAACGTGGTACTTTGAGCAATTGCCTGCGGCTGGCAAAGGGACCGTTCTCATTACGAAAGGTCACCATATTTCCTGCAATGGTGGTATTCAACCCGGACACCTGGGAAAGCAGTTCTTTTGAGGCCGTATTCACCTCCACCCCTACCTGATTAACGCAACTTTTGACCACATCATCCAGACTGTTTTTCAACAGTTTCTGATCCACATCATGCTGATATTGTCCCACACCGATGACTTTGGGATCGAGCTTTACCAGTTCGGCCAGTGGATCCATGAGGCGGCGGCCGATGGACACAGCCCCTCTCACCGTAATATCCTTATCCGGGAATTCCTCCCTTGCACATGCGGAGGCTGAATAGACAGAGGCACCGCTCTCATTGGTCATCACCACCTCAAGAGACCTTCCCGATAAACTCTCCTTTATCATCTCCCGGACAAGGGCTTCGGTTTCCCGCCCTGCAGTGCCGTTGCCTATGGAAACGGCCTGGATATCATACTGATTGACCAGCTTTGCAATTGTAGCCTTTGCCTTGTCCGGCTGGTGAACATAGACAAGGTCATGGTGCAGCAATTTTCCCTGGGCATTGAGGCAGACCACCTTGCACCCGGTTCGAAATCCCGGATCAATGGCCAGCACCTGTTTTTGCCCCATGGGCGGGGATAAGAGCAACTCCCGCAGGTTTTTTGCAAATACATCTATGGCAAGGCTGTCTGCACTGGTTTTCAACTGAGCCATGCTTTCTTTTTCAATGGATTTTGACAAAAGCCGCTTATAGCCGTCTTTGATCGCCAAAAGCATCTGGTCCCGGGTGTCCGGATTGGTTTTGGAGGGATGCCGTAAGGCAAACCTGCCCATCAATTTTAAGGCCAGGTCCTCTTCGGGCAGCACATGGACGGTGAGAACCCCTTCCTTCTGCCCCCTGAACATGGCCATAACTCTATGGGACGGGGCTTTAAATGCAGGCTCGGACCAGTCAAAATAATCTCGATATTTGGCCCCCTCCTCCTGTTTTGCCTTTTTTACCTTGGACTGAATAACTGCCTTTTCCGTAAAATACTGACGCATTGCCCCCCGGATTTCAGGGTCCTGGGTTAAGCTTTCGGCAATAATATCACGGGCTCCGGCCAGGGCTGCCTCTGCATCAGGCACCTCTTTATCCGGATCAATATATTTGGCGATCTCAGTTGGTAAATCCCCGCGGATCTGAGCCCGGATAAACTTTGCCAGGGGTTCCAAACCCCGTTCAAGGGCTTTGGTGGCCCGGGTCTGTTTCTTAGGTCTGTACCCTTCGTAGAGATCTTCAAGTTCACTTAAAGTCCTGGTTTTTTCAACGGCGGCAGACAGTTCAGGCGTTAAGAGTTCACGCTCGGTCAAAGATTTTATGATGGCATCCTTGCGGCTGGTAAAGGCTTTTAATGCCTCAAGCCGGTCCCGGATATCGGCAATTGCTACCTCGTCCAACGACCCGGTTTTTTCCTTTCTGTACCTGGCAATAAACCAGATGGTCGCGCCTTCATCCAAAAGGGAAACCACCGCCTCAACCTGTTTTTTGTTCAGCCCTGTTTCCCGGCTGATATTTAATGCAGCATCCATGGGGTCTACCTACCGCAGACTATGGCTTAAGGTCAAGGAAAAGCCACGGACGCCCCCGCAGACAAAATTATTTTAATCTTTTTTTTTATTCTTGATCTGGATCAAGGAAGGCAAAGTTCAACTCTTCTATGATGTCCTACAATGAAACATAAAAAAACAAACAACCCATGAAGGAGAAACCATGAAGAAAAAAGATATCTCAAGACGTAACTTCCTGAAAAAAAGCACCCTGGCCGTCACCGGTTCCGCCCTGCTCCCGGCA
>PIVQ01001821.1 GCA_003354055.1 Desulfobacteraceae bacterium
GTCGTTCCAAGTGCAATGAATGCTGGTTGGCAGGGTCTTGTAGGGGTCGCCGCATGCCTCGGTATCTACTTTAGGACAAAAAATCTTCTTTTAACTATGATTACTGGAGTTCTAACAGTCTATTTAGTCCGTCTGCTATCTTAGGATCGGCTCCAAAATTACTTGATCTTTTGTTTTCAAAATACCCAGTCTTTTAAGGGGTTTTGGAAATAATTTAGATCAAGTTATTTTGTAACGATTCCTTAGATAAAAAAGAGAGCGAATCGATCATGTGCCTTAATGGTATATTTGGAACCTGATGATTTCCCTTCAGGATTCGGCCAAAAGCTCTGCGACCCGGGCGACCACATGATCTGTGGCAAAGGGTTTGGTAATATATTCGTCCGCTAAAAGGCCCATTCCCTTTTCAATATCAATGGAGCGGGCCATGGCGGATAAAAATATGATCCGGGTATGATTGAGTTCCTTTTCCTGCCTTATTTTCTGGCAGACCTCATATCCGTCCATTCCAGGGAGCATGATATCCAGAAGAATCAGATCCGGTTGAAAGTCTGATATGACCTCAAGGGCTTGTTCCCCGGTTTCTGCGGTTTGAACCTC
>PIVQ01000205.1 GCA_003354055.1 Desulfobacteraceae bacterium
CCCCTGCTTTTCAATCACAAAATAGGCTGCCTTGCAATCGCCCAGAGTGCATAGGCGGCCGCCCAGAAGGATGCTGTCCAGGGTTGCAAGGTCAGGGAGTAAAACCTTGAATCCAAGTTTTTGGGTTAGATGGGCAAGGGCCTGGTCTGTCTGCCTTGCATCAAAGGTCATGTGGCGGTTGCCTTTAAGATGGTCGGTTACAGCCTGTCGGCTGATCTGGTTCAGGTCTTTGAATGTATTGGATGGTATGGAGATAAGATTTGTAAAGATAAGTACCAGGGCAAGGAGGCCGGCTAAAAGGGACGCCGAGGCAAGGACGATTCCGGTGGATTTGTTCAGTGGTCCTGAAAATCTGCGGCTGCTTTCATGGTCAAGGGTGGCATCAACCCGGTCTGCCAGACCCCGGGGAAGATCTTCCAGAGCAAAGGCCCTGGCAATACCCCGTTCAAAGGTCTCGTCCTTTTGGAACATCCGCTCGCATTCATGGCAGGCTGCCAAGTGGGTGCTGACCTCCTGGGGGAGGATGCACCCGTGAATGTCGCGGGTATTCAGCCAATGATGAAATTCTTTACAATCCATTCTTCTGCAGTCTAATTGGGGCCTTGTTTCAACCCTTTAAAGTTAATATCCAATATATTTTCCCTTGATGCTCTTATTTTTTTCATCAGCCCTGTTTTCAGGCCTTCCCTGGCCCGGGTCAGTCTGGACATCACCGTTCCAATGGGAATATCAAGGGTCTTTGCAATGTCTTTGTAAAGCATGTCATCCATGTAGTACAGCATGAGCACTTCTCTGTATTTTACAGGGAGTTTGTCAATGGCTGTCTTCAGCAACTGGGTTCTTGAATCGTTTACAAGTAGTTCCTCTGCATCCTTTTCCCGGATATGCTGTTTGAGGAACTCAATATAGTCTGTTTCCTGGAGTCTTTGTCTGGACTTGGCCTTATGACAGTTTTTCAGGAAGTTGTTTCTTAATATCCTCAGCAGCCAGGGCTTGCACCTGGTAGCATCCTTTAACTGATGAAACTTGTTAAAGGCCATTAAATAGGTTTCCTGAACAATATCTTCAGCATCAAACACATTGCCCGTATACTTTAGGGCAACATTATACAGAAGCTTCATATGGGGATAGGTCAGCTTCTTGAACTTTAGCTTCGACATATTTTTTTTAAATATCATGGACTCATTTCCCGGCTGCGCCTCCTCGTCTTTTTAAGTTAATCAGCATATGAACCAATGCAAACACTTATAGCGATTGCCAATGAGTTTTTCAGATTAATGAAAAAAGTTGAAGCAATCGCTCAAGAGCAAATGCTTTATTGTTTTAGGTTCTTATCTATACTTACAGTTAAGACCACCAACCTTTTCAAAAAGAAAAACATTATGGCATTTGCTATATGCATGGCTTTTTGGGGGAATCCATGAAAAAATTTGTCCTGCCCCTGTAATCTTTACCTTAAGAGCAGGGAGCGTCGGGTTTTATTCCAGGGCTTTTGGCTGGGGAAAAGGCTCCAGGTGGACCATGACATCGATGATTCTGCTGTTCTGGTCAATGAGGACCTCCTTGACTTTTTCCGAGATGTCATGCCCTTCGGACACTGTTAGATTGCCGTCCACCTCAAGGTGAAGGTCCATGTAAAAGGAGCCGGCCAGTTGCCGGGTCCGGATTTTATGGACGCCGCGTACGTCCGGGGTGATGATGATGGCTTTTTCGATGGCTTCGAGATCCTCGCTTGACATGCTGGAATCCAGAAGTTCTCCCATGCTGGACATAAGGATATCCAATCCGACCTTGATGATGAATACCGAGACAATAATGGCACCGACCTGGTCAAGGAAGGCCAGGCGGGGATTGATTAAAGTCGCCAGGACCGCAACAAATACGGGCAACGAGGACAGGGCATCCGTCCGGTGATGCCAGGCATTGGCTTTGACCGATGAGGAATGGGTTTCCACGCCCACCTTATAGGTCACCCGGAACAGTATTTCTTTAACCACAAAGGAGAGCAGAGGCGCAATAAATGTAATCCAGGACAGATTGGGCCGTGATGTCGGGGTCATAAGCCCTAAAACGGCATTATATCCAATACCGCAGGCCACGCCAATGAGAATTACGCCGATACAGATGGTGACAAAGGACTCTATTTTTTGATGCCCGAAGGGATGGCAGTCATCAGCCGGGGCCGTCCAGTATTTTACCCCGAAAAGGATGACAAAATCAGATGAGGTATCGGAAAAGCTGTGTAGGGCATCCGCCACAACCGCCTGGCTGTTTCCGGCCAAACCGATGACCAGTTTAACAATGGAGAGAATCACATTGGCAAACAAGCCTGCCAGAGTGATTTTACGTATTCTTGTTTCAGGGCTTTCCTTGTGTTTGGTTAAGTGATTCATCGGTTTACCTATATCACCCTAATTTTTATTGGTCAGCAAAGGGATGAATTTAAGATTTGCCCCGGGAAAGTGGTATTGATCGATATCGTCAACCCGGATCCATTTATGATCAATAGGGCCGTTGAGCCTGACCCTGCCGGAAAGATAATTACAATAAAACACATCCATCTCAATTTTGAAATGGGTATAGGCATGGCGTACCCGAGTGAGAAAGGGCGCAACCTCAACTTCAATGCCTGTTTCCTCCAGAATCTCCCTGACACATGCCTGGTTGGCCTCTTCCCCTTCTTCCACCTTGCCGCCGGGGAACTCCCAGAGTCCGCCGAGCAGGCCGTCAAGTTTGCGCCGGGTGATCAGGACCTTGTCATTTTTTCGGACAACACCTATGGCAATGTGATGGATGGACTCAACTCTGGTTGATCTGATATTCACAAACTCTCCTTTTTCGGTGGGCTGAACCTTTTAACCCGGGTCTGAAATTTAGCCAGGGCAGATTCAGAACCTTCTTTTTTATACCGGAGACTGACATAGAGGTCCATGATCAATTGAATTTCAGTGGCCAGATCCGGTCTTTCACCCATGCAGCGCCGTGCAAATCCTACAGGACCCTGGCCGGGTTCAGTGGCAAATCCTAATTTGTACAGTTTTTCACTGAATCCGGCATAGGTAACGGCCACAGGATCGGGCTGGATTTTTTCTTTTCTGAATCGCCAGATCAGAATACCGGAAAACAGTCCTATCCCGCAAATGGTCAGAAAGACCAGGGCTGTTGCCGTGGCTTTATTGCCCCGGATAAACCCCATGGCGCTCAGCCAGGCCTTTTGTTCAAAATAGGAGTACCCGGTAAACCAGGACTCCCACTTGAGATTCACTGCATCCATGGCAAATCGCATCTTGCTGAAAAAGGAGAGGGACGATCCGGTCTGGCCTGCCTGCGCCGATGTCCCGTCCGGATTGGTGGTCAGGCGTTCCGGAGCAACAACACTCGTGGGATCCACCCTTGTCCAGCCTGAATCATCATCAAAATACTCGGTCCAGGCATGGGCATAGGACTGGCGGACAATGAGATAGTTGCCGTATGGGTTCAGCTCTCCGCCTAGGTAGCCGCCCACCACCCTGGCCGGCACGCCTGCAAGATTCATCATAAAGGCAAAGGCAGATGCATAATGCTCGCAATAGCCGTTTTGGGAGTCAAATACAAAGCTGTCCACTGAGTGGGGACCTGCAAGGGGGGGATTCAGGGAGTAGACAAAGTTATTTTCTCTGAAGTAGGCCAGGATCCGATTTGCTTTATCCCTTGGTGTTCCCGTCTGCCCTGCTATTTCCCGGACAAGTTTGCGGGTCCTGGGATTCAGATGTTTTGCTCTGGTGATGATTCGGGGAAGGCCTTTAACAGATTTCAGGTCCGCGGCTTGTCCGCCGGACCAGTTTCCCTGAGTTTCGGGCAGCAGGGAGGTTACCTCGTATTGGGTTTTTTTAGTGATTTTTTGTCTGGCCCTAAGGCTGTGGTCTTTTCCCAGCATGGTCCAGGTCGGTCCCTTTACAGGACGGTCCAGGGCCATGAGCCAGCGGCTGCTATGGGGCGCCATGAGAATGGAGTAAGATATGGTTTTCCCGTATAGTTCAGGGTTCCCGGTTGTTCTATTGGTTTGGGATGAAAAGAAGCCCTTTCCCGGCAGGGGCCGCCAGGTTCTGCCGTCAAATTCCTGAAAGATCACCCCCCGCCAGTATAATTGGTCCGCAGGGGGAATGGTTGACTCGAACTCCACCCGGAAGGCCGGGGTCTGATCCTGGGCCATGGCGGAAATTTGCCCGGGTTGCATCGTCTCTGAAAATCCTGATTTCCCACGGGTTGGATCCTGGAAGCCGAACAAACTGTCCGGCAGCCTGGGGAAGACCAGGAAGAGCACAATCACAAGAGGGATAGCCTGGGCCAGGATGGTGCCGGCCAGTTTTCGGCTCTGGTTCAGGCTGCTGTTTGGGGCGTTTATCCTTATCATGGCCGTAGTGGTGACAAATACGCTGAATAGCATATAGAGAACAATAAAGAGGGATTCAGATCTGAACAAAGAGGTGATGATGATAAAATAGGTCAGCAGAA
This sequence comes from Desulfobacteraceae bacterium, assembly GCA_003354055.1. The sequence goes on from PIVQ01000205.1 coordinate 4,495, forward strand.
TGGTAATCATCTTATGCCGATGGGTGGGCATTTCAAAGGGCTTTATGGCTGCCCCCAGAGCCATGAGGCCCACAAAGGCGTCACCGCCAATGCCTGACCTGAAAGTTGCCAGAAGCCCTATAATGCCTAAAAAGGCCAACAGGTACATGATAATTGGCCGGGGAAGGGGCCAGCCTGTTTTCAGGCGGAGCAGCATATACCCCCACATGATCAGGCACCAGAGGTTGATCCAGAGAGGAAGTCCCGGCACATGGGGGGCAATGGCCACCACAAGGGCAACGATAATGGGAATAACTTCCTGTTTCTCCCGGTCGGCCTCCGACAGCCCGGGATGAACTAGGCTGTCTTCAGGGGCCGGCGGCAGTTCTTTAAAGAGTCGTATTCTCATGACCTGCCTCCCCCTGAGGGGGCGGATACCGCAGGATTGTCATACAGGGCCAGGGCCTTGAGGCAGCGATGAAGATGTGTTTTTCCCCTGGCAGGACGCCTGGAAAAGGAGGTGCCCAGGCGGAGGCCGTACCGCAGTTGCTGTTTTTCAGCCTCAAGAATCCTGTGGCAGATCATGGACAGCCTGTCTTCCAGGTTTCCTTTTTTAATCAGGCTTAAATCCACCCAGATGTCCTGTCCTGTCTCTGCCGTAAAATCCTTTACAAACAATCCCTGTCCCCTTGATAGTGTCTTCCAGGCAATATGACCGATGGGATTCCCGGGCACATAGGGTTTGAGTCCCTGAAAATCATCCGGTCCCAGGCGGCTGTTTTGTTCCTTGCCCTCTTCCATGTCGCCGGCAAAGGCCAGGGGAAAGGTGCCGGGCGCAGGTGCGGGATAAACAAGGCCCCTGGTGGACAGAGGAATAGACGCGCTGAGACGGAAGAGGCCGAAGGGGTAAACTGAGGTCAGGATAATATCCGCGGGAATGAGGTACCCTCTCTGAGTTGACGGGAGTTTTAGGCCAACGGGAGAGCTGTCCCCAGCCTCTATTGAAAAGGAAACCGGCTCCATGTCTCCTATCCTTAGAAAAAGGGTCTGACCCTGGCTGGATTTACCTCTTATATCAACGGGAAAAACAACCGTCTGCCCCTTGAACACAGACTGGACACGCTGGGGCGTCAGTGTGAGCCCAACCAGGTTCTTGTAGGAGTGAAAAAGGGAGATGATAGCCATTCCCCCAAGGAGGAAGACGAGGATAAATCCGGCATTGTTATTGTAATTGATGGAGCCCAGGAGCATTGCAATCAGGATACCCAGAAAAAGAAACCCGTGCTGGGTGGGTCTGATGGAGAAATCTGTTCTGCGCAATTCCATTCGGTACCTATTGGCCTTTTTTCAGACCGGGACCCGGACCTGGCTGAACAGGTCCATGAGCTGCTCCAAAGGCAGATGACCTAAGTCCCGGTTGAACCTGAGCCTATGTCCTGCTGTCCAGGGCAGAATTTCCTGGAGATCCTCGGGAATGACATAATCCCTTCCCCGGATATAGGCCCAGGCTCTGGAGGCGCTGAGCAGGGCAAGGCCTGCCCTTGGGGAAAGGCCGATCTGAAATTCAGGGGAGTTCCGGGTAAACTCCAGAATGTCCTGAAGATAGGTTAGGAAGTGTTCGGATGCATGGACCTGTGCCACCTCATCCTGAATCCGTTTCACATCACTTCTTTCCATGCAGCAGGCAAGTTCGGTCATGACACGATCGCTTCCCTCGCCGGTGAGGATGCGGTGTTCTGCCTTCCGGTCCGGATACCCCAGAGAGATCCGCATGAGAAACCGGTCCATCTGAGATTCGGGCAGGGGAAAGGTACCTGCCTGTTCAAGGGGGTTCTGGGTGGCAATGACAAAAAACGGGGAATCCAGGGGCCGGGTTTCTCCTTCAATGGTAACCTGGCCCTCTTCCATGGCTTCAAGCAGGGCGCTCTGGCTCTTGGGGGTACTCCTGTTGATTTCATCCACCAGAAAAACCTGGGTAAATATCGGGCCGGGGTGGAAATTGAAGCTGGCTGTATTCTGATCAAAGACCGACATGCCGAGGATATCCCCGGGCAGAAGATCCGAGGTGAACTGCATGCGCTGGAAATCCAGCCCCATGCACCTGGCCAGGGTTTTGGCCAGGGTGGTTTTTCCAATACCCGGGAAATCCTCTATGAGAAGATGTCCCCGGGCGAAAAAACAGGCCAGGGCCAGGCGGATCTCGTTTCTCTTTCCAAGGATCACCCGGGAGACCTGGTCCACCATCTGTTCAACAGCTTTGGACATGTGTTATATTTGCCTTTATTTGCCTTTGTTTTTTTTGGCAGGTTTCACCGTATTGGTTTCCCAGTTCCGGATCAGGTTGATAAAGGTCCGGGTGGCGGTCCCTGAAGGACCCTTGGGAATATAGGTCTTTTCCGTAAAATCCCAGGCCGTGCCTGCAATATCCAGATGGGCCCAGGGGGTTTGCCCCACGAAGTTGGACAGATAGGCTGCCGCAGTAATGGTGCCGCCGGGTCTGCCCCCGGTATTTTTTATGTCCGCCACCTTGGATTCAATCTGTTTTTTATAATTTTTATTCAGGGGAAGCCGCCAGACCGGTTCGCCTGATAGGTTGCCGGCGGTTTCAACCTGTTTGACCAATGCATCATTGTTGGACACAAGCCCTGTATAGTGGTGCCCCAGACCGAGAATTACGGCCCCTGTCAGGGTGGCCACATCAATGACACAGGTGGGCTCATAGGTTTTAATCCCGTAGGACAGGGCATCCCCGAGGATCAGACGGCCTTCGGCATCAGTATTGATCACTTCGGAGGTTACCCCGTTGAAATGGCGGATGATATCTCCGGGATGGACCGCATTGCTGCCCGACATATTGTCAGTGGCAGGCACAATGGCCACAACACCCACGCTGGGTTTTTCCTCCGCTACAGCTGCCATGGCAGAGAGCACCGCTGCACCGCCGCACATATCGTACTTCATCTCTTCCATGCCGGCAGACGGTTTGATGCTGATGCCGCCGGAGTCAAAGGTCAGGCCCTTGCCCACGAGGAGAATGGTCTCTGTCTTCTTGTCTGGCGTGTATTCAAGGACAATCATGCGCGGGGGAACGGAAGAACCCTGGTTTACGGCCAGGATGCCACCCATGCCAAGGGTCTCCATCTCTTTTTTTTCGATACATCGATAGGTCAGCCCGGTTTCTTTGGCCAGGATTTTTGCATAGGTGGCAAAATCGGCGGAGGTCCATCCGTTCCCGGGTTCATTGGCCATATCCCTTGATGTGGAGGCGGCAAAGGCGGCATTCCTGCCCTTTTGAACACCTTCACGGACCGATTTTAACCCTTGGGAGCAGACAAATTTAATCGCAGTCAGGCCGGGATAATCGCTGCTTTTTTTGGTGGTTTCCTTGTATTTGACAAAGCGGTAATCACCAAGGATTATCCCTTCAGTGAGAATTTCAGCGGCAGCTGAAAGATCCTCAATCCCCGGGGCCAGGTGCTTGGGATCGGGCAGGCAGATAACAATATCCTTGGCTTTTGTCTTTTCACAGGCCTTTGCAAGACGGCCCCCTGCTTCCCTGAGTGTCTCTATGGCGGAAGGTCCGTCCTCTTCTTTGTTAACAGACCCAAGGCCTAACACCAGCACCCGTTTTGCAGTGGCTTTGGCAGGGGGGTAAAAGAGCAGTTGGTCGCAGGCTTTGCCCAGGAAGTCTTTAAGTTCATAGGCTTTTTTTACCTGGGTCTGAACAGCCTTGGGGCAGAGCGGCATCTTATTTTTTACCTCAACAGCCAGGTAAACAAGCAAATCGGTTTTAAACGTCTCAGCAGCTTTGTTTGTAGTGGTAATGCGGTTTTTCTTCATGGGTCACCTTAATTTCAGATAGACGAAAACATTTGGATGCTACAAGAAATATAAATCTACCACAGAAATTAATCACGTAAAAGGAGTTTTAAAGGGATAGCAGCGGATTAGGGTGCAACCCGGGGTACAACTTAGAGAATTCAGGTCCCGGTAATGGTCACTTCAATCTTCCGGGTTCTAGGTCCGTTGTCATGATTGATGACAACCACCTGCTGCCAGGTGCCTAAGGTCAGTCGTGACCTACGGACCGGTATGGAGATGGACGGCCCCAGAAGGGCTGCCTGAACATGACTGTGGCCGTTTCCGTCATGCCAGGCAAGCTCATGGGCATATTCTTTGCCCGGCGGTGCAAGTTCGTTCACTGCCCGCTTCAGGTCTTCCACCACCCCGGGTTCGTACTCAATGGTGGTAATGGAACCGGTGGATCCCACAATAAAGATATTCATTACACCGGTGCTGATTTCGTTCTGGTTTAACAGGGCATTCAAGTCCCCTGTGATATCGCGGATGTCCGGTCCTGTTTTCAGGTCGCAGGTCAGGGTCTGGGTGACTATTTTTACTATATCCATAACTTTTGGATATCAGGATTCTTAAGGTCTGTAAAGTATCGTTATTTTATCGGATATAGGAAATTTCTATTCACTTTTCCGGATACCGTTGTATCCATTGTCTGTATTGGTCTGAATATTGCTTAAAGGGGAGGGATGATGCCCAAAAAATATTGCAATTGTATGGTGCTGTATTGAATTAAACCAGAAGGAGTGGAAAAAGATGTTAACTGCCTGTGAAAAGTGCTTTGCAAAACACCAGATCGATATGGCGTCGGTTGCTAAACCGACAGCTAAATACCGGTGCAAAAGCTGTGGCCATGTGAATGTTGTCTCCAATCTTGAATTTGAAAGCAGCGAGGAGGAGATATTTCAACCACCGGAACAACCGAGTTACGAATTACCGGCTCCGGAGCCGGTAATCAACGAAGAGGAGAGGCCGCCGGAGCAACAGCCAAAGCTGCAACTGGCAAAGCCGAAGATCTCAGGTCTCTCCATCAAGGCCAAAATCACGATTATTATTGTTGCGCTGGTGGTATCGTCTCTTTCCATTGTCGGTTTTATTGCGACGAGCAGGGGAAGCAATGCGCTGTCGACTCAGGCTGAGAGCCACCTGGAACTGATCACAGGACAGAAGGCCAAGGAGTACAACAGCATCTTTAGCAGACTGCAAAACGAGATTGAAGGTGTGGCCATTTATGCTGAACAGACCTTTGCAAGGAAAAATATTACCGAAGATCTTGGTTTCAGGCTGCTGATGCCGTGGACCGGCAGCAGTTATGGTAATCCGGAACTCAATTTAACCCTGGCACCTGAAATCCTTGCACTTCAAAGGGTAGGTATTTCTTTGCAGGGCCTTGTGCAGAAAAATCCCTATCTCGAACTGGGGTATATGGCTACTGAGAACAATGTATTTGTGGCGGATAACGAGGATGTCGTCGGTATTATCGAAGCTGAACAGGGATATGAGCCCAGGAAGAGATCATGGTATATGGGGGCTGTCGAGAAAAAGGATACAATCTGGACCCAGCCGTATATCGACGTCAATACTAAAAAACTGATCGTTTCCTGTGCAACCCCGGTCTATCGTGATGATCAAACACTTGTTGGTGTCGTTGGATTCGACGTACTGCTCGATACCATTCAAAGGGATATAATAACACTTAATATCGGGTATGATTCCAGGGCGTTTCTGCTCGATAAAAAGGGCAAATTCCTTGCAAAACCCGGCATGAGCAGTAAAAATATTGCCTGGAACGAGGTTGTGAAAACAGACAATGCCCTGGCAAGTAACAATCAGGAGTTCAAGGCCATCATTAAACGCATGATGGCGGGGGAGACGGGTATCGGCACCCAT
>PIVQ01001822.1 GCA_003354055.1 Desulfobacteraceae bacterium
AAATCCACATAGGCATAACCAAAGTTGCTGTACTCATGATCCAGATATTCGAATTCTATCTCATCATACTCCCCGCCATAGCCGTCTATATAATCATCGCCCAGAGTTAAAACGAACAACTCCCCATTGCCTTGGCCGGTATCGTTGGTTCCATACAAATGATCGCCGGAGTCTGCCTCATAATCAGATCCTACAACAGTCTTTATGTTCACAAGGATGTCGGTATTGCCCCACCCGTCAGTAGCTTCTCCATCGCTCAAGTTCACTGTTACCGATGCGGGATCGTCAACATAAGCCACACCGACCTCATCATGATCGTCACCGGCAGCTGTAAGGGTGTCGTTTCCATCCATTCCCAGCATATAGAACACAGGTTCCACATGATCATAACCAGACCTTGTATCATTGACCGTGATGGTAAGATCATCACAATATCCGGATCCGATAACTCCTGTTATATAATTCAGGGTGTCGGCATCTCCCCAGCCGTCCGTGGCTGTGGAGCCTGAATAACTTATAGTACCGTTGGAATAATCGTAATTCACAGAAACGGTTACTGCAGCAGGATCAGCCCTGTAATCCACCTCATTTGCCGGATA